>NZ_SISL01000548.1:0-3546 GCF_004307965.1 Verrucosispora sp. SN26_14.1
GTCGACGGCCGCGCGGGTGCTGGCGGTGCTGCCGGTGGCCCTGGTCGCGGCCGGTCTCGCCGCCGCCGCCGGGCTCGCCTACAGCCGACGCCCCCCGTCACCCCGGCTGGCCCGCCTCGGCGACGTCTGCGACATCCTGCTCCAACTCGCCATCGTGCCGGTGGCGTGCAGCGTGCTGGGCCTGTACGCCTTCATGCGCGCCATCAACGGCTGACCCTCAGGTCTGCCAGTCGAGGTCGCTGGCTTCGGTCATCGGGCCGCCCCGGATGAGTGCGACGATGGCGGAGTCGATGTCGGGGCCGACGAAGAAGTCGTCGGCCCAGTGCAGCATGAAGACGCGTCCCTGGGCGTCCACGACCAGTTCGGACGGTCCGTCCTCGTTGTTGCCGATCGGGTAGACCGGATTGTCGAACTCCTCGATGAACTCGCGGGCACCCACCGTGGTGACGCCACCCCGGGTCGGGTGGATGTAACTCGTGAAGCCGCCGCCGGGCCGACCGCTACGGCCGAACTGAGGCAACTGGAGGCCGCCGAACTCGACCATCGCGGCGCGGGCGGCGGGGTAGCACTCCAGCCCGGTGAGTTCGTCGGCGAAACGTCGCATCCAGTGGTCCACCGGTGCACCCAGTTCACGGCCCGGGAACCATCCCGCCTGTTCCAGCACATGCCGTACGTCCGGCGGGAAGCGTCCCTCGGCGCTGCGGCGCTGCGCGTACCGGTCGGCGACCACCTGCCAGGGCAACGAGGGCCACTGCGACACCTCACCGGTCTCCCGGTCGACGACCGCGCGCGGGTAGCCCGTGGACGGCGGCGGCGCGGGTGGCCCGTCGGGAGGGGAGCTCACCGGTTCGACCAGGCACGCCACGTAGCCCAGGTCGAACTCGAAGAGAGTCACATCGAGCACCGGCTGGTGCCTACCGGCCCACTGGCGTGCGATGGCCAGGGCCTGCTCGCGACTGATCATCGAACGACTCCTCGGGCTGGCGAGTTCGGTTTCGCCGGGCGGGCCGGGTGCGGGCATCGGCTGGCCCGGCGCCCTGCATATGGTAGGCACCGCGCGGCGCGGCCCACGTGACCGTGCCGGGTGTACGCCAGGGGGAGGGGTGCCATGCCGTCGCGGCGGGACCAGGTCCAGTCGTACCAGTTCTTCGTGCAACGGATGACCTCCGCGCTGGTGGCGCGTGACCCGGACCCGGAGTCCGCGCCGTTCCGTCGGCTCGGTGGCGCCGGTTTCGCCAGCGTGATGGTGGCGGTGCTGTTCCTGGGCGCCGTCGGGGTCTACGGCCTGCTGCGTCCCGGCGGCGCCACGAAGTGGAAGGAAGGCGGCGCGGTCATCCTGGAGAAGGAGACCGGCACCCGCTACCTCTATCGGGAGGGCCGCCTGCACCCGGTGCTCAACTACGCCTCGGCACTGCTGGCCATGGAGTCCGCTGCGCCGACCGTGTCGGTCTCCCGCAACTCGTTGGTCGGTACTCCCCGTGGCCCCCGCATCGGCATCCCGTTCGCGCCGGACGCGCTGCCGGCTGCCAACCGGATCCTGGACGGACCGTGGACGCTGTGCACGCAGCCCGCCCGCAACGCCGCCGGCGGGATCGTCGCCACCACCGTGCTCACCGTCGGGCGGGCACCCGAGGGCGGGCGCGAGCCCGGCGACGCGGCGCTGCTGGTACGCGACCGCAAGACCGAGCGACTGCACCTGGTCTGGCGCGACCACCGGTACGAGATCCGTAACGAGAAGATCGTGCTGGAGGGGCTCACCATGAGCGCCGAACCGGTGGTGGAGGTCGGTGGTGCCTGGCTGAACGCCCTGCCCGCCGGAGAACCGATCGCGCCTCGTCGGGTCTCCGACCGGGGGACGACCTCGACCGCGCTGGCGAACGCCCGGGTTGGTCAGGTCTTCGTGGTGGAGAGCCAGAACGGCACGCGCCAGCACTACCAGGCCGAGCGGAACCGGCTCGTACCGCTGACTCCGGTGCAGGCGGACGTGGTGCTGGCCGACCCGGAGACCCGCGCGGCGTACCCGGACTCCTCGGAACCCCGGGCGCTGGAACTCGCCGCCGGCACCGCCGCCGCCGCGCCGAAGGGCGAGGCACCGGCCCAGGGTCGGCACCGCGCCCCGGAGCAGCGGCCCGAGATCGCCCGACTGACCGGTGACCAGCCCGCCGTCTGTGCCGCCTACCAGCCGGACCAGGACGAGCCGACGGTGCTGCTCGACGCCCAGGTGCAACCGGTACGCGAGCCGGTGCGGACCGGTGAGCAGACCGGCGACGGCATTCCGCTGGCCGACCGGGTGGTGATCGCACCCGGTTACGGCGTGCTTGTCGATGCCGTGCCCTCCCCGGACCAGCGGACCGGCACCCTCAACCTGGTCACCGACATCGGCTACCGCTACCCGTTGGCGTCCGAAGGGGTGGCGGCGATGCTCGGCTACTCCGGTGTGCAGCCGGTACGACTGCCGGCCAGCCTGGTGGTCCGGCTGCCCGCCGGTCCCGCCCTCGACCCGGCGATCGCCAAGCGGGCACTCGACCCGGAGTGATCCGACCAGCCACAATGGAAGGCTGGGCCGGGTTCCTGGTCTAGCGTCGACTGGACACGACCCGTTACCGTTCGTACGACGATGGTGCGTGAGCGCCGACTGACACGCCGCCCCCGGTGACGCGGGGCGATCGAACGAGGACGGGGGTGACTTCCGCCATGTCGATGAATACCGACACCGGCTTGATGCTGAAGACCGAGGGTGACGTCGATGCCGTCGCCGACCGGCTCACCGGCAACCTCAACTCGCTGATGGACCAGCTCGCTCCGCTGTACGACCAGTGGAAGGGGGCCGGCGCGGGTTCCTTCCACCAGGTCCGTGAGCGGTTCGACCAGGACATGGCCCGGCTCAACGTCGCGCTGCGCGCGATCGCCGAGGCCGTGGGATCGGCCGGTAAGGACTACGACGTCAGCGACGAGGAGATCCGGTCGGACATGGAGGGCGCGGGCGCGACCGCCGGCCAGATCACCGCGGCGCTGAAGCTCTGACGGGGAGATAAGTCATGACGGAGATTCGGTACAACTTCGCCGGCCTGAACGCGGCGGCGGACAGCTGTGGTGGCGCGGTCCGGAACATGACCGGCGAGCTGGACGGGCTCAAGTCCGGCATCGCGCCGCTGCTCGCGACCTGGGACGGCGACGCCCGTGAGGCGTACTTCCAGCGGCAGGCAGAGTGGGAGTCGGCCGCCAACGACCTGCGTGACCTGCTCACCCGGATCGAGCGCGCGCTGCGCGAGTCGGCGGGCAAGATGCAGGCCCGTGAGGCGGCGAACCGGCAGAAGTTCGGCGGCTGATCCCGCCACCAGGAGACACCTGGACGGCCCGGCCCTGTGCCGGGCCGTCGTCGTAAGGCCTGTGCGGCAGTGCTGCCTGTGCCGCCGTGCTGGTCAGCCGCGCGGCGTCGACGTCGGTACCCGGAAGAACGCCTCCTCGGGCTCGTCGATCCCGGGCATCGGGGCGGGTGGCGCCGACGGCCGGGAGGGCCGCCACCGGGCTGTCTCTTATACGCCT
>NZ_SISL01000549.1:0-3546 GCF_004307965.1 Verrucosispora sp. SN26_14.1
GAGGTGGGCGAGCTGCGCGGCGGTCGGCAGCGGCGCGCCGGCGGCGAGTGCGAGCGTCATGGTCGCCAGGTACGCGTCACCGGCACCGACCGCGTGGCTGGCCGGTACGGGTGTGCTGTGGCTGCGGGCGGGCTCTCCCTCGGCACCGCCCACCACCGCACCGTCGGTGTCCAGGGTCACCGCGACCACGTCGGCGCCGGTGTGTGCGCGCAACTCCGCCAGCCGGGACCGGGCCAGGACGGCCCGGTCGACACCGGCTCCGGCGTCGGCGTTCACGGTCACCCCGGTGCCGGTCACGCTGAGCCCGTCGCGGGTCATCGCGACCCGGCTCTCGCCCGGGGTGGGCTCACCGGTCGGTCCGTCGGTGCGCCGCAACCCGCCCGGGGCGGTGCCCACGGTCAGCTCCGAGGGTCCGTCGCCCGGGTCCATCTCGGGGTGTTCCAGGTGCAGGTCGGTCGGGGTGTCGGCGGCGGCCAGCCCGGCGGTACCGGCACGGGCGAGCAGCCGGCTCGCCTCGGCGAAGCTCGGCGTCACCACGGTCGGGGCGAGGCCACGCCAGTCGGCGAGGTCGTGCGCGTCCAGCGCGACGGTGGCGTACCGGCTGCGATGGGCGACCAGCCAGGCGCGTACCGGCGCAGGTAGGGCACCCAGGCCGTAGTCGCAGATCACCAGCGTGGGAGCCGCGCCCCCGGCGGCGGCCCGCAGCTCCTCGGTCGCGCAGTCGAGGGCGGTGAGCAGGCAGTCCACGCCCACGTCGGTGAGTGGGTCGTCCGGGTCGCCGGAGTCCTCGCGGAGCAGGATCTGGTCGCCGGCCAGCATCCGCCGCTTGACCGGGGTGGGGCGGCCGGGCTGGTTGACGGTCCGGTCCCAGACGCCCGCCCGGTCCAGACAGTCGTGCAGCTCGTCGCCGGCCACGTCGGCGCCGACCGGTGCCACCAGCACCGACCGGCCGCCCAGGGCGGCGACGTTGACCGCGGTGTTGGCCGCGCCGCCCGCCGCCGAGATGCGCCGCCGCAGGGTGAGGACCGGGGCCGGGGCTTCCCGACACAGCCGGTCGGAGTCGGCGAACCGCCATTCGTCGAGCATGGCGTCGCCGATCACCAGGACCGGGCGCCCGAGCCAGCTCTGCACGACGTCGGCGAGCCGGAGCTGTTCCGCTGCTGCTCGTGCCATGCCGGCGGATCCCCTTGCCGCTCCGGGTCAAACCTGTCCGACCGGCGGCCGGTGCGGGCTGGGTCACGCACCTCGGGGCGTTTCGGGCGTTCGGGGCCGGGCAGGTTTCCCACTGACCCATGGAGAGGAGATGCAGCATGGCAGCCACGTTGCAGGGCAAGCGAGTCGCCTTCCTGGCCACCGACGGTGTGGAGGAGGTCGAGTACGTCCAGCCGCGCGAGGCGGTCGAGCAGGCCGGTGCCACCGCCGAGCTGGTGTCGATCAAGCCGGGCCAGATCCGTGCCTTCGACCACCTGGACCCGTCCCAGACGTACGACGTCGACGTCAGCGTCTCCGAGGCGGACCCCGACCGGTACGACGCGTTGGTGCTGCCCGGTGGGGTGGCCAACCCGGACTTCCTGCGGGCCGACCCGGCGGCGGTGGCCTTCGTGCGGTCGTTCTTCGACGCCGGTAAGCCGGTCGGCGTGATCTGCCACGGCCCGTGGACCCTGGTCGAGGCGGACGTGGTGCGGGGCCGCCGGCTGACGAGCTGGCCGAGTCTGCGTACCGACCTGACCAATGCCGGCGCGACCTGGGTGGACGAGCAGGTGGTGACCGACAACGGCCTGGTCAGCAGCCGCAACCCGGACGATCTGCCGGCCTTCTGCGCCACGATCGTCGAGGAGTTCGCCGAGGGCCGGCACTGACCCGACCACCGGCACCACCCGTGGCCGGTCCGCCCGACACGCCCGCCAGGGCTCCGGACGGACCGGCTTCGTCCGTCCCGGGCATGTTTCCGGTGGTACGGGAAAACGGGCGCAATGACCACGGAGAGCCACCCGGAGCCGGTGCTGAGCAAGGGGCAGCTCCGGCTGCTGATGTTCGGCCTGATGACCGGCATGCTGCTGGCCGCCCTCGACCAGACCATCGTCGGGACCGCCCTGCCCACCATCGTCGGCGAGCTGGGCGGGATCAGTCACTACTCCTGGGTGGTGACCGCGTACCTGCTCGCCTCCACGGCCTCGACCCCGCTGTACGGCAAGATGGCGGACCTGTACGGACGCCGTCCGGTGTTCCTGTTCTCGATCGGGACGTTCCTGCTCGGCTCGTTGCTAGCCGGTCTCTCCCAGGACATGACCCAACTGATCGTCACCCGGGGTGTGCAGGGTCTCGGTGCGGGCGGCCTGATCACGCTCGCCTTCACCATCATCTCGGACGTGGTCTCGCCTCGGGACCGTGGCCGCTACCAGGGCGTCTTCGGTGCGGTGTTCGGGATCGCATCGGTGGCCGGGCCGCTGGTCGGCGGGTACTTCGCGGAGACCAACTGGCGCTGGATCTTCTATCTGAACGTGCCGCTGGCGATCCTCGCCATCGTGGTCTGCTCGCGGGTGATCCGGCTGGTGCCCTTCACCCGCCGCAAGCACTCGATCGACTGGCTGGGCGCTCTGCTGCTGGTCGCCGGGGTGAGCAGCCTGCTGTTGGCGCTGAGCTGGGGCGGCAACACCTACCCGTGGGGCTCGGCGGCGATCATCGGCCTCTTCGTCGCCGGTGCGGTGCTGGCCGTCGCCTTCGTGCTCCAGGAACGCCGGGTGGCCGAGCCGATCCTGCCGCTGCGACTGTTCCGCAGCGCCACCTTCGCCCTGGCCAACGGCGCCGGGTTCGTGCTCGGTCTGGTGATGTTCGGGTCGATCATCTTCATCCCGCTCTACCTTCAGATCGTCAAGGGCGCCTCACCGACCCGCAGCGGTCTGCTGATGCTGCCGATGATGGCCGGCATCATCGTCACCTCGGTGCTGACCGGCCGGGCCATGAGCCGGATCGGCCGGTACAAGTGGTTTCCGGTGAGCGGCTCGGTGGTGCTGCTGGTCGGCATGCTGCTGTTCACCCGGTTGCAGGTGGACACCTCGCTGTGGGTGGCGTTCGGGTTCATGACGGTGATCGGCGTGGGGCTGGGACTCTGCATGCAGTCGCTGGTCCTCGCCGTGCAGAACTCCGTCTCACTGCGGGACCTGGGTGCCGGCACCTCGTCGGCGACGTTCTTCCGGTCGCTCGGCGGCTCCTTCGGGGTGGCCATCCTCGGCGCGGTCCTCTCCGCCCGGCTGGCCGCCGAGATGTCCGACCGGCTGCCCGCGGCGGTCGCCCGACTCTCCCCGGAGCAGCGGGCGGCAGTGGGTCCGACCGGTGGTGCGGGAGTGTCGGTGGACGACCCGGCGACGATCCTGGCCCTGCCCGCCCCGGTCCGCGCGGCGGTCCAGGTGGCGTTCGTCGAGTCTCTGCACCTGGTCTTCCTGACCACCGGGCTGATCGCGATCGTGGCGGTGCTGCTCACCCTCGCCCTGCCGAACGAGCGGCTGCGCGGCGCCGGCCCGGAGGGGGCCACCGGCGGCACCGACG
>NZ_SISL01000055.1:0-21299 GCF_004307965.1 Verrucosispora sp. SN26_14.1
CCGGACCGCTGCCCGGGGATCGGGCGGCACGTCGTCGACGCCGTGCCCTGCGCCGGTTCGCCGCCGCCCTGCACCGGGCCTACCCGATCCCCGACGACGTACTCGCGCGGTGTGCCGACGAGACCGTGGTCTGCCGGTGCGAGGAGGTCGACGCGGGCGAGATCCGGCAGACCGTGGAGTTGCTGGGCGCTACCGAGGCCCGCACCGTCAAGCTGCTGGCCCGGCCGGGGATGGGCTGGTGCCAGGGCCGGGTGTGCGGCTTCGCCACCGCCTGCCTGACCGCCCACCACGCCGGTCGGGCGGTCACCGGGGCGGACCTGCGGGCCTTCGCGGAACGACCGATCGCCGCCCCGCTGTCGCTGGGACGACTGGCCGCGTCCGAGGAGGACGGATCCGGGGTGGATCACCGCTAGGCGGACGCCCCCACGGCGCCCGAGAACCCCAGGTAATCGCGTCTGTGAGCGTTAACATCGCGTCGTTACCTACCGGTTTCGCACTCCGCACATCACCGGGTCACGGGATTGACGAGCGGAAAGTTAACGCTCACACTCGCTGACAATCCACCCCGCGCCGCCGCACCGGTCGAGCCGTACCCCACCTGGAAGGACGATCCTAAGTGGCTGAATCCGTTGAGATCCCCGTGAGTCGACGTCAGGTCCTGCAGGTGTCCGCCGCCGGAGTAGCCGCGGTCGCCACCGCGAGTGCCTTCCCGACCGCCGCACAGGCGGCACCGACCCCGGGTTCGGGCCCCGGTACGCCCGCGCCACGCCTCGCCGATCCCGGGCCGGGCGGCACCGCACCGGTCCGGCCGTTCCCGCTCCGTGACGTCCGGCTCGGCGACGGCCTGCTCCAGGAGAAGCGGGACCGGATGAAGAACTACCTGCGGCAACTCGACGAGCGGCGCTTCCTGGTGCTGTTCAACAACCAGGCGGGCCGACCCAACCCGGCCGGGGTCACCACACCCGGCGGCTGGGAGGACGGCGGCCTGCTCAGCGGCCACTGGGCCGGGCACGTCATGACCGCCCTCGCGCAGGGATACGCCGACCTCGGTGAACCGATCTTCAAGAACAAGCTCGACTGGATGGTCGGCGAACTCGCCGCCTGCCAGGCGGCCATCACGGCCCGGATGGGCACCGGCGATCCGGGCGGCGATCCGCAGGAGCCGGAGGAGCCGGAGATCGACCGGGTGCCCGGCCGGTTCGGCAGCGGCCTGCGACTGGGCGGTCCCAGCCGGGCCGAGCACGTGACGCTGCCGCAGGAGGCGATCAGCCAGCTCACCGACTTCACCATCGCGACCTGGGTCAACCTGGCGGCCACGCAGAACTGGAGCCGGTTGTTCGACTTCGGTCAGAACAGCACGGTGAACATGTTCCTCGCCCCGCGTGCCGGATCGACCGGTAACGCACCCCGGTTCGCGATCACCGTCGGCGGCAGCGCCGGCGAACAGCAGATCAACGGCACCACCGCGTTGCCCGTCAACCAGTGGGTGCACCTGGCCGTCACCCTCACCCAGAACACCGGCACGTTGTACGTCAACGGCGTCCAGGTCGGCCAGAACACGAGCATGACGTTGAGTCCGGCGAACCTGGGGAACCCCGGCAACCGGTGGATCGGTCGGTCGCAGTACGGCGACCCGATGCTCAACGCCACCGTCGACGAGTTCCACATCTTCGACCGGGCGCTCAGCGCACAGGAGGTGGCGTCCCTGCAGAACTCCCCCGCCGGCAGCACCGGAGGCGGCTCGATCGCCTGGTACCGGTTCGAGGAGGAGGGCGGCTCGACGATCCTGGACTCGTCACCGAACGGCCGCGACGGCGGGATCGTCGCCACGCAGAGCGGCGGGACCGAGCTGTGGGTGCCGACCCACCCCGGCTACCTCGGTGCCATCCCCGAGGACGCGGTGCTGCGACTCGGGCCGCCCCGGTGGGCGGTGTACGGCAGCAACGCGGCCACGAACACCTGGGCCCCCTGGTACACCCAGCACAAGATCATGCGTGGTCTGCTCGACGCGTATTACCACACCGACAACGCCACCGCGCTCGACGTGGTGACCAGGATGGCCGACTGGGCGCACCTGGCGCTGACGGTCGGCGACAAGAACCACCCCGGCTATCCGGGACCGATCACCCGGGACAACCTGAACTACATGTGGGACCTCTACATCGCGGGCGAGACCGGCGGCGTGAACGAGGTGTTCCCGGAGATCTCCGCGCTCACCGGCGACAGTCGGCACCTGGAGACCGCCAGGCTTTTCGACAACCGCGAGTCGCTCTTCGACGCCTGCGTGGAGAACCGGGACATCCTCGTGACCACCCCGGCCACCAACCCGGGACGACGCCGCCCCGACCGCTTGCACGCCAACTCGCACGTGCCGCAGTTCGTCGGCTACCTGCGCGTGTACGAACACAGCGGCGACACCGAGTACTTCCAGGCCGCGAAGAACTTCTTCGGCATGGTGGTCCCGCACCGCGCGTACGCCAACGGCGGCACCGGCGGCAACTACCCCGGCTCGAACAACAACATCGAGCTGTTCCAGAACCGGGACAACATCGCCAACTCGATCGCCCAGGGCGGTGCCGAGACCTGCACCACGTACAACCTGATCAAACTCGCCCGCAACCTGTTCCTGCACGAGCAGGACCCGGCGTACCTGGACTACTACGAGCGGGGCCTGATCAACCAGATCGCCGGGTCACGCGCCGACACCACCACCGTCAGCAACCCGCAGGTCACCTACTTCCAGCCGTTGACCCCGGGGGCCGCCCGTGGCTACGGCAACACCGGCACCTGCTGCGGCGGCACCGGGGTGGAGAACCACACCAAGTACCAGGAGACGATCTACTTCAAGTCCGCCGACGACTCCACCCTCTGGGTCAACCTGTACGTGCCGTCGACCCTGACGTGGTCGGAGAAGGACCTCACCGTCGTCCAGGAGACGGACTACCCCCGCCGGGACCACACCCGGCTGACCGTCAACGGCAGCGGTCCACTGGAGATCAAGCTTCGCGTACCGGCCTGGGTGCGCAAGGGCTTCCAGGTCAGCGTCAACGGTGTCGCACACCAGCACACCGCCACCCCGGGCAGCTACCTGACACTGAGCCGCACCTGGCGCTCCGGCGACACGGTCGACATCCGGATGCCGTTCAGCATCCGCATCGAACGCGCCATCGACCGCCCCGACACCCAGGCCCTGTTCTGGGGACCGGTGCTGCTGCAGATCCTCGGCAACCCCGGTGGGGGCGCCTTCCGGGAGCTGTCGTTGTACCGCCACCTCCGGCGCGACGGCGACTACAGCCGGGCCGCCATCACCCCGAGCAGCACCACGGCCGCCGGTGACCAGCTCTTCGCCACGCACGGGTTCACCCTGCGGCCGTACTACGTCGCCGACACCCAGGCCGTCTCGTCGTACTTCCGGCGGGTCGAACCGACGGTCGTGTTCGGCGGCATCGACACCGGCGTACCCAACCACAAGCGCAACGACGGCCTGCCCGCGTACGACATCCCGGTCACCGGAGTGCCGTCACCCGGCACCGACGGTCCGACCTTCCTCGACCTGCTCTGGGACGAGGCGCCGTTCGCCGGCCACGGTCAGTTCGTCACGGCCGTCACCCGCATCGCCGACGCCTTCGTCGACGCGGACGTCTTCACCGCCGCGCAACGCGACCGGATCGTCGCTGACGCCACCCGGGCCAGGGCCGAACTCGACCCCGGGTCCTCGTTCGATGTCGAGGTGACCGCGAAGACGCACCGCATCGGCGGCACGGCGTACGTCTCCGTCTCCGCCCGCAACGACGACCAGGTGCCGCTCACCATCGAGCTGGTCACCGCGTTCGGCTCGCGGACGGTGACCGGCGTCGCCCCGGGCAGGAGCGCCTTCCAGCAGTTCACCACGCGCGCCGCGGCGGTACCGGCCGGCACCGCCACCGTCCGGATCACCGGCACCGTCGACGGCGAGGAGATCGTCACCGAGGTCGAGGCCCCGTACCCGGCGCTCGGCTAGTGCTCTGCCGGGTGGCGGCGCCCGCCCGGGGCGTCGTCACCCGGTCTGCCGCCCACCCGCTCGCCGCGAAGTTGCCGAACTGCCCGACACGACGGCCGTTCCCGGTGGAGTCTGCCAGGGAGGAGACGGCGGGGAGGCAGGATGCGGCAGCGCAGACGGGCGGGACTGCTGCTGCTCACCGCCGTGCCGCCGACCGTCGAGGCCACCGTCCTGGTCGCCCTGGGCTTCGTCGCCGCCACCGGGCTCGCACCGCAGACCTCGGCCGTCTGGCCGTACGACACCTACCACGACCTGCGGTGGCTGTACGTCTACCACGAGTCCTGGCCGAAGTTCCTGTTCTGGTTCGGCGTGCTGGTGGTGGCGCGGGGCGTGTTCCACACCGTGCTGGTGGTGCTCGCCTGGCCGGACGGGGTGCCCCGCCCGCCGGTGCGGTGGCTGCTGCGGCGCAGCCTGGGGCTGGCCCTGCTGGTGGCGGTGATCGTGGCGCCGTGGGCGTTGATCTCGGTGGCCGCGTCGGTGGTGGCGCTCTCCTGGGTGCTGCTGGCCTCCCTGCTACCGATGTTCCTGCTGGCACCGTTCCTGCAACGGGCCGCCGTGGTCGGTCCCTGGTGGCGCGGACTGCCGTCGCTGTCCCTGGTCGGCTGGTCGCTGCTGAACTTCGTGGTGCTGACCATGGCCGGTGCGCTCTGCTGGAGCGTGCCGGGCTGGTGGACCGTGCCGGTGGCCGCCACGGCAGGCATCGTGAACGGGCTGCTCTGGGACCGGACGGTGCACGCCGCCCTGAGCGCGCACCGCATCCGGTTGGCGTGGCTGCCGGCGACCCCGGTCGCGGCCGTACTCGCCCTGGCGGTGCCGCTGCTCATCCCGCCGCTGATGCACGCGGTGCCGGGCAAGAACCTCCAGGCCGAGACGATGGTGCTGGACCATCCGCTGCCGCCGGAGGTCCCGCAGGCGATCATCGTCCTCGCCGGCTACGGCTCCGCGTACGGCGGCGAGGCGCCGGTCGACGACCGCGTCGAGCGGTTCTCCTACCGGGGGCTGGACCCGGACGGCACACCCCTGCCGTACGCGCCACGCGACACCACGATCTCGGTGGCGCAGAGCGCACGGCTGCTCGGCGAGCAGGTGCAGCGGCTGCACAGGCGTACCGGTCGGCCGATCGCGCTGCTCGGTGAGAGTGAGGGGGCCATGGTCGCCCGCACCTACCTCCAGGAGGGCGCCCATCCGGCGGTCGACGCGCTGGCGATGTTCAGCCCACTGATCAACGCGGGGCGCGCCTACTATCCGCCACCGCACCAGGACCGGGGCTGGGGCGTGGTCACCGGGTGGCAGTTGCGTCTCATGTTCGGCGTACTGCACAAGGGCGGTGGTGCCGGCACCGGTCCGGACGAGCCGTTCATCCGGTCCCTGGTCGACAACGCGCCGTTCTACCGCAACCAGCTCATGTGCCCGGTGCCCGGCGTACGGATCGTCGCCTTCGTCCCCACCAGCACCGCCGCCGAGGCGCCACCCGGCGACTACGCCGACATCCCGGTGTTCCAGATGCCCGGCGTCCACGGCGGCCTGCTCGACCGCGCGCTGGTCGAGGAACGGCTGGTCGCCTTCCTCTCCGGCGAGTCGATCGAGCAGGAGCGCGACGAGTATCCGCTGCTCCAGCGGCTCGGCGCCGCGTGGCAGGCACCGCCGTTGGCCATCGCGGCCAACCCGGCCTGGGCGGCGTTCCAGCAGCCGGACCCCGCGTTCACCGGCAAGGTCTGCCTGCCGACCCGCTGACCCGGTCGGCGCCGGCACCGCCTTTCACCGGGTCGCGCGCGGTTCAGGGGGCCGGCGAGGCGCGGTGCAGGAGGATCAGCCTGGCGGCGGCCAACGCCGGTCCGAGCACCAGCACCGTCTGCACCGGGTGGTAGGTGAAGAGGAACAGGTGCAGCACGACGAAGACCGCGACGGCGGCCAGCGCGAGCAGCCCCGACCAGCGACGGCCCAGGGGTACGAGCGCCCCGGCCAGGGCGACACCCACCCCGGCGGCCAGCCGCAGCCAGACCCACCCGGTGATGTCGTGCCGGTGGACGACGCCGTCGCCGAACGAGACGTACCGGTCGCCGGTCAGGTCGGCGCCGGCCGCCACCGCGTCGAAGATCCCGGCCGCGCCGAGCAGCACCCCCGCCAGCAGCAACGCCCGTGCGCGTACCTCGCCCCTCGTCACCACTCCCCCGTCGTCCGTCGACCCGACGGCGGCCCGTGGTGCCGCCGGCCGGTCGGCGCGTTCCGCTCCGGCGCCCGCCGAGTGTCCGGCGCGTTCAGCGGGTGATCTCCAGATAGCGGTCGATCATCGCGTTCACCTGTTCCGGAACCTCCAGTTGCACGAAGTGCCCGGAGCCGGCGGTCTGCCCGATGTGCGACTCGGGGACGAGTCGGGTGAGGTGGGCGTAGTCGGAGAAGGGCTGGTCGGTGCCGACCATCAGCAGCGGCCGGGCCCAGGTGGTCAGCGCCGCCACGTCGCCGCCCTGCCGCACGTACGCGGCCAGTCCGGCGATCGGCTCGTAGGCGATCTCGGTGGAGGGTCGGCCCATCGCCCGGACCACCCGCTCCACCAGGCGCGGCTCGGAGTAGGGCCGGAAGTACGAACGGACGATCTGCTCCCGGGCCGTGCCCGACGTGTCGTCGCGCAGTGATTCGGCCACCTCGCCGATCGCGTCGGCGGCCCCGGGCGGCCCGGCCACCGCGGAGTCCAGCATCACCAGGCCGGTGAACCGACTCCGGTCGGCGGCTGCGGCGGCCAACGACCAGACCCCGCCGAGGCTGTGCCCGATCACCGTGACCCGGCGCAGGTCCAGCGCCTCGGCCAGGGCGCGCAGGTGACCGCCCATCTGGTCGACGCCGTACCCGTCGGGCGAGGGCTGACTGTCGCCGTGGCCGGGCATGTCGACGGCGATCACCCGGGCCGGCCGGGCGGCCAGGTGACGGGCCACCGGTTCCAGGTACGTGTGGTCACCGCACCAGCCGTGGACGAGCAGGAACGTGCCGCCCCGCCCGGGCCCGTACGTGTGGTAGCGCACTCCTGCCGCGACCCGTCCGTCCACCGTCGCACCTCCCCGGACTGATGTGCCCCGTACTTCCACTGAAGCACGACCCCACACCAGAAGACAATTATATGTTGTATGTCCGATTTACCGCGTTGCCGACACGGCAGTGGACGGGGAGGGGCAGGTGGACGGAGTGCTCGACAGCTTCTTCGCGAGCCTGGCCGAGACTCCGCCCGGCCGCCTGCCCACCACACCCACCGGGGTGCTCCGCTTCGACTTCGACGGGCACGACACCTGGTTCGTCGCGCTCGCCGACGGCCGCGCCCGGGCGTACCGGGACGGCACCGACGCCGACTGCCGGGTGGAGATGAGCCGGGCCTCGTTCGAGCGTCTCCTCGCCGGCCGCGACCACTTCGTCTCCATGCTGTTCCGGGGAGTGCTATCGGTCGGGGGCGACCTCGCCCTGATGCACCTCTTCCGCCGACTGCTGCCGGTGGCCGCCAACAGCGTCGCCGTCGAGCCGGCCACACCGGGTACGACCTTCGCCGAACCCGGTCTGGTCGGACTCCAGCAGGCCACCCGCATCTTCGCGGGCAGCCTGTTCATGATCAGCGAAGCCAACGGGAACGTCGGGACTTCGCCGACCACCCCGATGGGCCTCTACTTCTTCGACACCCGGTTCCTGTCCACCTGGGACCTGACCCTCGACGGGGAGCAACTCTCGGTGCTCTCCCACGACGCGGTGAACACCTGGGAGTCCCGGTTCGGGCTGGTGCCCGGCGAGCCCACCCACTACGTCAGCGCGACCACCTCGGTCATGCGGCGACGCCAGGTGGACAAGGAGTTCCAGGAGGAGATCACCCTGCTCAACCACGCGCCCGCACCGGTGCGGTACACCATGCGGCTGGCGGTCGCCGCGGACTTCGCCGAAGTCCCCGAGGTCCGCAGCGGGCTGCGCCGGGACCGACCGGTGGTCGCCCTGGTGGAGCAGGACACGCTGCGGCTGCACTACAAGCGGGAGAGCCTGCACCGGGAGACGGTGGTCACGGCGAGCGAACCGGCCCGGATCGACGAGGACGGGCTGACCTTCACCGTCACGGTCGACGCGAAGAGCGCCTGGAGCACCCGGCTGCGGGTACTCACCCTCGTCCGCGACCTGCACAGCCGCGACCTGCGGGAACGGCTGAACAGTTCCACCGGGCGCTCCGACAGGCGGGTCCCGACCGACATCGCCCGGTTGACCGCGTCGGCACCCCGACTGCGTGCCGACTACGAGCCGTTGCAGCACGCGTACGAGCGGTCCGTGCGCGACCTCGCCGCACTGCACTATCCCGGCCTCAACTACCTCGACGGCCTGCCCGCCACCGGCCTGCCCTGGTCGATGACCCTGCTGGTCCGGGAGAGCCTGATCAGCAGCTTCCAGGCGCTGCCCTTCCTGCCGGAACGGGCGGCCCGGACCCTGCGCATCCTGGCGCTGACCCAGGGCGCACGGGACGACCCGTTCCGGGGCGAGCAGCCGGGCAAGATCGTCCAGGAGTGCCGGTACGGCGACTCGGCAGCCTTCAACGACACCCCCGAGTCGGCCAACTTCACCGCCGTCGACACCACCGCCCTCTTCGTCATCCTGCTCGACGAGTACGAGCGGTGGACCGGCGACGCCGACCTGGTCCGTGGGTACGAGTACGAGGTGCGGGCGGCCATCGCCTGGCTCGACGGCCCCGCCGACCCGCAGCGGACCGGTTACGTCTGGGCCGGTTGCCAGACCAGCCGCACCGAGGAGGTGGGCGGCACCTGGCGCAGTTCGGCGCACGCGATCTGCTTCGCCGACGGCCGTCCGGCCGGATTCCCGCAGGCGACCTGCGAGGTCCAGGGCTACACCTACGACGCCAAACGGCGGGCCGCCCGGATGGCGCGCCTGTTCTGGCAGGACCTGGAGTGGGCCGACCGGCTGGAACGCGAGGCCGCCGAGTTGCAGGACCGCTTCGACCGGGATTTCTGGCTGCCCGACCGGGGGCACTACGCGGTGGCGCTCTCCGCCGACGGTCGACCCGTGGACGGGCTGGCCTCGAACATGGGCCACCTGCTCTGGAGCGACATGGTCCCGATGTCGCGGCGCGACGACGTGGTGCGGCACCTGTTCGGTCCCGGCCTCTGGTCGGGCTGGGGCATCCGCACCGTCGCCGAGGACGAACCCGGCTACAACCCGCTCGGTCGCCACACCGGTGCGGTCTGGCCCTGGGACAACTCGATGATCGCCTGGGGACTGTGTCGGGCCGGGTTCCGGGCCGAGGCGGCGCGCATCGCCGAGGGCATGCTGGAGGCGAGCCGCTACTTCGACGGCCGGTTGCCCGCGTACCTCACCGGCTACGACCGGGCCGCCACCAAGGTCCCGGTGCCGTACGGGCTCGCCGACAGCCCGTACGCCCCGTCCAGCGGTACGCCCCTGATGGTGCTGCGTACGCTGCTCGGCCTGGAGCCGTACGCGAACCACCTGGCGGTGGAGGCCGGGGTGCCGGAGGAGATGGGCCAGATCGAGCTGCTCGACATCCCGGGTCGGTGGGGGTACACCGACGCGCTGGGGCGGGGCCGTCCGTTCCGTGCCCGCCGTACGCCCTGAGGTGTAAGGAGGGGACCCTTCCTATACACGAGGCGTTAGTAGGGGGCCCTTCCTTACACGCGGTCGGCGGGGGTTGGGGGGTGCCGGTCGGCCCAGCGGCGGGCGATGGCGGCACAGACGACCAGTTGGATCTGGTGATAGATCATCAGGGGCAGCACCAGCAGGCCGAGCGCCTCGGGCTGCACCAGCACGGCCGCCATCGGCAGACCGGTGGCCAGGCTCTTCTTGGCCCCGCAGAACAGGATCGTGACCCGGTCTGGCCGGTCGAAGCGGAGCACCCGGCCACCGGCGTACAGCAGCCCGAGCACCAGCGCGAGCAGCCCGGTGACGACGGCGATCAGGACGGCCAGCCGCCCGGGTGAGACCTCGTCCCAGACCCCGGCCACCACGCCGGCACTGAAGGCCGAGTAGACCACCAGCAGGATCGCGCCCCGGTCGACCCGGCCGGTCAGGGCTCGGTGCCGCTCGATCCAGCCGGCGGTCCAGCGGCGGGAGAGTTGCCCCGCCACGAACGGCACCAGCAGTTGCAGCACCACCGTGCCGATCGAGCCGGCGCTGACCCGTACCTCGCCGGAGCCCTGGAGCAGCAGGGTGACCAGCAGCGGGGTGAGCGCGATGCCGGCGATGTTGGAGAAGGAGGCGGTGAAGACCGCCGCCGGCACGTTGCCCCGGGCGATGGCGGTGAACGCGATCGAGGTCTGCACCGTGGACGGCACGGCGCAGAGGAAGAGCAGACCCTGGTACAGCTCGGGGGTCAGCACCGCCGGTCGCAGCGGCGCGGCGGCGAGCCCGAGCAGCGGGAAGAGCACGAACGTGGCGAGCAGCACCACCACGTGCAGCCGCCAGTGCCGGGCACCGTCGAGCGCCGCCCTCGGGGCGATCTTGGCGCCGTGCAGGAAGAAGAGCAACGCCACCGCGAGCGCAGCCGCCACCCGCCCCACCTCGGCGGCCGTGCCGCGCAACGGGAGGAGGGCGGCCAGCGCCACGGTGCCGAACAGTGCCGCGATGAACGGGTCGATCGGCAGCCGACGCGGCCAGCGCATCGCCTCTCCTCTCCGGTCGCTCCTGCTCTGCGCCGCCTCGGGGGCGGCTGCCCGACCATTGTCGGCCCGGATGGATCAGTGGGAAAGGCGATCATCGCGCTGACTGCCATCACGGACCGTGATAGCTTCTCCCGGGTGTACGACCCTGTTCAGCTACGCAGCTTCCTGGCGGTGGCACAGGCGCTGAGCTTCACCCGGGCGGCGGCCCGGTTGGGCCTGCGCCAGTCCACGGTCAGTCAGCACGTGCGGCGGCTGGAGGACGAGACCGGGCGACCGCTGTTCGTGCGGGACACCCACAGCGTCGGCCTCACCGTCGACGGCGAGGCGATGGTGACCTTCGCCCGCGACATCCTGGACGCGGGCGACCGGGCCCGGCGACACTTCGCCACCGGGCCGGTACGCGGCCGGCTTCGGCTCGGCGTCTCCGACGACCTGATCTCCACCCACCTGCCCCGGGTCCTGCGCGACTTCCGGCACCGGCATCCGCTGGTGCACCTGGAGCTGACCGTCGACCTGAGCGGCACCCTGCACCACCGGCTCGACGCGCAGCAGTTGGACGTGGTCTTCGCCAAGCGCCTCGCCGGGCAGGAGCGGGGTCGGCTGGTCTGGCGGGACCGGCTGATCTGGCTGGCCGCACCCGACCATCGGCTCGCCCCGGACGAAGCGGTGCCCCTGGTCGCGTACCCGCCGCCCAGCATCTCCCGGGCGCAGGCCCTGGACGCGCTCGGCGCGGCGGGTCGGGCCTGGCAGCTCGCCTGCACCAGCACCAGCCTCGGCGGGCTGGTGGCGGCGACCCGTGCCGGTCTCGGGCTGATGGCCCACTCGGCCGAACTGGTCCCGCCCGGGTTGGTGCCGGCCCCGGCCGGGCACCGGCTGCCGCCGCTGGGCGAGGTGGAGTTCGTCCTGCTGCACCGCGAGAGCGCGCCCGCCGACACGGTGGCCGCCCTGGCCGAGGCGATCCTGACCGCCGGGGCCCGGACCACTCCCACGTCCTGAGCGCCGCCACAGCGGACGGCCCCGCCGGCCGGATGCGGACGGGGCCCATCGGCCATGATCATGACGGGCGTCGCCGTACTAGGCTCGCGCCGTGGACGACACCCCGACGGCGTACCGCGAGGCGGTGCGGCGACTCACCACCACGGCGCCCGGCGCGCGCTACGCGGCGGCGCAGGCCCTGATCGCCCTCGGCGCGACCGACTCCGAGCGGCGGCAGCCGATCACCGACACGATCTGCGCGTGGCTGCGTGACACACCCGCGCCGGACGGCGTCGACACCGAGGAACGTCGCGCGGCGCTGCGCCTGCTCACCGACCGGTTGCGCGGCGCCGGTCCGGCCCCGCGCACCCCGCCCTGGGACGGGATCAGCGTGGACCTGTCCGGCGCGACGCTGCACGACGCCGACTTCCGCGCCTGCCGGCTGCGGGCGGTCCGGTTCGCCGACACCCGGTTCCACGGGGCCACCGCCTTCGAGGGCGCCACCGTCGACCGCGACGCGTCGTTCCCGCGCGCGGTCTTCGCCGACGACGCCACCTTCACCGGCATGCGGGTCACCGGCGACGCCGGTTTCGGCCGGACCCGGTTCCGGGGACGGACGGACTTCACCGGCGCGGTGTTCGCCGGCATGGCCTGGTTCGGCCGGGGCGCCGAGACCTGGTGGGAGGAGGACGAGGCGTGGGACACGGTGGACGAGATCGCCCCGGCGCCGTGGGACGAGCCGAACGAGGACGACCCACACTGGCCGGTCGCGGTCCTGGTGGAGGATTACCAGGACTGGGCGGAGGGTGGCGACGGCGCGCGGTTCGTCGGGGACGTGTCGTTCCGGAACGTACGCTTCGACGGCCCCGCCTGGTTCCACCACGCCCGGTTCGGGGCCCGGGCCACCTTCGCCGGTGCCCGGTTCGCCGGGCGGAGCCACCTCACCCACCCCGGCGGTGACCTGACCGGCGCCCACTGGGCCGGCGGCACCGACGACGGCGAGTCGGAGTGGCCGTTCGGCTGGACGGTCGACGCCGCAGGCGGTCCCCTGACGCCGGACGCCTCGGTCGGGCCGTACACGCGGCAGTTGGCCGATGCCGACCCGGTGGTCCGCGCGGCCGGGCTGCGGATCCTGGCCCGCCTCGGCGACGACCGGCCCGAGCTGCGGCAACGCGTCGCCACGGCGCTCTGCGCCTTCCTCCGGGTGCCCGTCCCGTTCCCGCTGGACGCCTCGCACCGTACCGCCGGCCAGGACGCCCTGCTGCGGGAACGGCGGCTGGCGCAGCGGTTGCTCGCCGACCGGCTACGGCCCGGTCCGGGACAGTGGCGCGGTGTGCACCTGTGGCTCTGCGGCGCCACCCTGGTCGACCTCGACCTGCGCGGCGGCGAGGCCGGACACGTCGACTTCACCGGCGCCCAGTTCCACGGCACCACCCGACTCGACGGCAGCCGCTTCGACCGCGTGTCGTTCAGCCTGGACGGGCCGTCGGGCCGCGCCGTCTTCCACGGTGACGTGGTGTTCGGCACCACGCCGCCGAAGCACGTGGTCCTGCACGGCGCGGTGGCCTGACACCCGCCGGCGGGCCCGACGGTGTCACCGTCCGGCCCGCCGGGTCACGGGTCAGCGGGCCGGGAAGCGCAGCACCCGGTCGTCGCCGTCGCGGACGTCGCCCCGCCCGTCGGTGTTGGAGGTGGTGACCCAGAGCGCCCCGTCCGGGGCCACCTGCACGGTGCGCAGCCGCCCGTACCCGTCGAGACGCGCGGACGGCTCACCGAGCCGGTCACCGTCGAGTGGTACGACCCAGAGCCGCTCGCCGCGCAGCGCCGCGACGTAGGCGTTCCCGCCGGTGATCGCCATGCCGGACGGCGACGCCTCCCGGGTGGACCAGGTGATCAGCGGGTTGGTGTAGCGTCCGCCCGCCGTGTCGCCCTCGCCCTCGACCTCGGGCCAGCCGTAGTTGCGTCCGGCCTCGATCAGGTTGACCTCGTCGACGTCGTTCTGGCCGAACTCGGTGGCGAAGAGCCGTCCCTCCGGGTCCCAGGCCAGGCCCTGCACGTTGCGGTGCCCCAGGCTGTAGACCGGGGAGCCGGCGGTCGGGTTGCCGGGTGCCGGTTCGCCCTCCGGCGTGAGCCGCAGGATCTTGCCGGCCGGGCTGGCCGGGTCCTGGGAGCTGCCGGTGTCCCCGGCGTCGCCGGTGCCGACGTAGAGCATGCCGTCGGGGCCGAAGGCGATGCGTCCGCCGTTGTGGAAGCTGGCCTTGGGGATGCCGGAGAACACCACCTCCGGCTGACCGCCGTCGAGCCGGAACCGCACGATGCGGTTGTCGTCGGCGGCGGTGAAGTAGGCGTAGACCAGGTCGTCGTCGGCGAAGTCCGGCGACACGGCGAGCCCGAGGAGTCCGCCCTCGCCACCGGCGGTCACGCCGGGCACCGTGGTGACCTCGCCGGGTGTGCCGCCGCCCGGGGAGATCCGCAGGACCCGCCCGGTGTTGCGCTCGGCGACCAGCGCGTCTCCGCCGGGCAGGAACGCCAGCCCCCACGGCACGTCGATGCCCCGGGCCAACTCCTCCCCCGCGTCGAGGTCGGGCGCCGCCGACGGGGAACTGCTCGCCGTACTGGTGGCCACCGGGCCCGGATCCGGGCCGGGGCCGGTGGCGTCGGTGTCGCCGTTGCCGCACGCGGCGGTCCCGGCCACCAGCAGTACGGCCAGGGCCGATCCGGCCCACATTCGGTATCGCATTCGTCTCCTTCGGCAGTCTCCTGCGTCGTCCCGGTCCCGCGAGCAGCGAACCAGGTGGCGGCGAAAATTAGGGAAAAGGCGGGCCGAGGGGCGTCGGCCTCCCCGGCTCAGGCCGCCAGGGTGGAGATGTCGATGACGAACCGGTAGCGCACGTCGGCGGCGAGGACCCGCTCCCAGGCATCGTTGACCTGCGCGGCGTCGATGACCTCGACCTCGGGTGCGATCCCCCGCTCGGCGCAGAGGTCGAGCATCTCCTGGGTCTCCCGGATGCCGCCGATGGTGGACCCGGCCAGCGACCGCCGGTTGTCGAAGAGCGTGAACATCCGGACCGGCATCGGCTCCGGCGGCGCGCCGACCGTGACCAGCGTGCCGTCCAGGGCGAGCAGGTTCAGGTAGTCCTCCAGGTCGATCTGCGCGCTCACCGTGTTGACGATCAGGTCGAAGCCGTACCGCAGCCGGGTGAAGGTCTCCGGGTCGTTCGTGGCGTGGTAGTGGGCGGCGCCGAGGCGAAGCCCGTCGGCGCGCTTGTTCAGCGTCTGGGACAGCACGGTCACCTCCGCGCCCATCGCGGCGGCGAGCTGGACCGCCATGTGACCGAGACCGCCGAGGCCGACCACCGCGACCCGGCTGCCGGGCCCGGCCTTCCAGTGCCGCAGCGGCGAGTACGTGGTGATGCCGGCGCAGAGCAGAGGCGCTGCCTTCTCGAACGGGATCGCCTCGGGGATCCGCAGCACGAAGTGCTCGTCCACCACGATGTGCGTCGAGTAACCACCCTGGGTGACCGTGCCGTCCCGGTCGGTGGCGTTGTAGGTGTCGGTGAACCCGCGCAGGCAGTACTGCTCCTGACCGGCCTGGCAGTTGGCGCACTCCCGGCACGAGTCGACCATGCAGCCGACCCCGACCCGGTCACCCACGGCGTGCCGGGTCACCTCGGCACCGACCTCGGTGACGACGCCGACGATCTCGTGCCCGACGGTCAGCGGATACGGCACGGTGCCCCAGTCGCCGCGCACGGTGTGGATGTCGGAGTGGCAGATCCCCGACCAGGCGATCTGGATCAGCACGTCGCGCGGCCCCACCTCCCGCCGACGGATCTGGCCCGGCGCGAGGGGCGCGGACGCGGACGTGGCGGTGTAGGCGCTGACGAGGGTCACAGCTCTCCCAGGTGGGGTGGTCGACGGTGCCGCGTACGGGGTGGCCGAGGGCGGCTCGATCGAGCCTAGCCGCGCCTGCTGACCGGAGCCGGACACGACGACGCGCCGCGACACCCCGCGACGAGGCGGGTACGCGGCGTGTGGTGCTGCGACGGTCGGCCGAGGATGCTGCGGCGGTCAGCCCAGGGTGCGCAGGCGCTCGGCCAGGACGTCGCGGAAGAAGTCGAGGAACCCGTCCGGATCCGGTCCGGCGTTCTGCAGCACGATGTGGTCGAAGCCGGCATCGACGTAGGTGCGGACCGCCTGGACGTACGTGTCCGGGTCGGGGCCGACGGCGAACTGCGCGCGGATGTCGTCGGGGGTGACGGTCCGCGCGGCGGCCTCGAAGTTGACCGGGTTCGGCAGTTCGCTCATCACCTTCCAGCCGGTGACCGCCCAGCGGCTGGTCTCCCAGGCCGCCCGCACCGCCTGCTCCTCGTCAGTGGCCCAGGCCATCGGGACCTCCGCGTAGCGCGGCCCCTGACCACCCATCCGCTGGTAGTTCCGCACCAGGTCGGCCACCGGCTCGGTGGCGAACAGACCGTCACCCAACTCGGCGGCGATGGCCACCGACACGGCCCCGCTGGCGGCGACGGCGATGACCGGCGGACGGTCCGGCAGGTCGAACACCCGCGCGTCCTCCAGGTGCAGGTGCTTGCCCTCGTACGAGTGGTAGCCGCCGGACCAGAGCAGCCGGATGATGTCCAGCGCCTCCCGCAGCCGTTCGTGCCGCCCGCGTGCGCTGGGGAACCCCTGGCCGACGACGTGCTCGTTGAGTCGCTCACCGGCACCGACGCCGAGCGTGAACCGGTTGTCCGAGATGATCGCGAGGGTGGCGGCGGCCTGCGCGATGATCGCCGGGTGGTAGCGCACCGTCGGGCAGGTCACGCCGGTGGCCAGACCGATCCGGTCGGTGCGCGCGGCGACGGCACCGAGCACTGTCCAGGTGAACGAGGAGTGGCCCTGGCCGTCCAGCCACGGGTGGAAGTGGTCGCTCATCTCGACGAAGTCGAACCCGACCTCCTCGGCCCGGACCGCCTGCCGGATGATCTCCTTCGGCCCGAAGCCCTCACTGGCCAGCTTGTACCCGATCCTCATCGACTCCCCCGACCTCCGACCGTGCGCCTGGTGACCACTGTCGCACTGTCCGACCGACCGGACGGCGGAATCGGGACACACCTCGGACGCCGACGGCCGGCTCCGTCGGCCGGCGCGGTGGCTGCGACACCTGTCGAGGCACCGTGAACGATTACGGGGAAATGGTCCTACGATTGTCGGGCCTTCGTCCGACAATTGTCGAAACGCCTCCCCAGCGTCCGCATCCGGGCGCGCGAAAATAGTCGGTCGCGCGTTCCCGGAACGACCGAACGGTCTCCTTCTGAGGATTTACTGAGATTCCCCGACCACGCTCGGAGAACCCTCCCGAGAATCGACCGGAACGCTGTCAGGAAATCGCTTCCGACATTCGGCTGCAAACGGTGGCTGATCCCTCTTCGATGCATTGCTAGCGGCCCTGGCCTGTGCTTAGGTGACGGACTAGATCCACCCGATCACTGTGGAGGACATTCATGAGCCCAACCATGCCGGCATCACCGACGCGTCGGGTAAAGCGTTCTGTCGCGATCGCCGCCGCACTCCTCATCGGCGCTCCCGGCGCCGTGGTGGCACTCACCGGTCCGGCGGTCGCCCAACCCCTCGAATCGCACTGCGGAAACGAGACCGGCAACAAGTCGGTCCAGGGCTTCATCAGCCACGAGGAACTCCGTCGGAGCCTTCGGCAGATCGAGCACACCAGCAACGGCAAGGTCCGTGTCGACGTGGCCGGGCACTCGAATCACGGTCGCGAGATCTGGACCGCGCGGGTCGGTGAGGGCGACCGGGTCGTCCTGATCCAGAGCCAGATCCACGGCAACGAGATGCACGGTACGGCCGCCGTGCTCGACGCCCTGCGGACGCTCGGCAACAACTCGAAGCGGTCCCAGGAGATCCGCAAGGCGGTCACCGTGGTGGCCATCCCCAAGCTCAACCCGGACGGCAGTGAGCTGGACACCCGGCAGAACGCCCGCACGTGGGCCGATGTCGTCGCCGACTTCCCGCAGTTGTCCGACGCCCGGACCGCCTGGAACTACAACACCCGGGTCGGCGGGTTCGACGTGAACCGCGACTTCAACCCCGACCTCGACTACGTGCCCCGGCCCGCCGACTTCCCGGGCAACAGCGCCTCCGTCGGCTGGTTCATCACCCCGGAGGCCCAGGCCGCCCGGGACGTCTACCGCGCGCTGGAGCGGGAGTTCGGCACCGTCGACGTCTTCGCCGACCTGCACAACCAGGCCGCCTGCTACACCGGCGTGGGGATGGACGACTACACCACCCTCTCCATCTCCGGACGCTTCATCACCGACCCGGCCCAGCACGGCACCTGGCCCAAGTTCGACTACGACGCGTCGCGCCGGGTGAACGTCGCGGTCTACGACGCGCTCCAGTCCGGCAACTCCCCGCAGAGCAAGGTCACGCTCTACCCGCAGAACACGAACCTGCCCGGCACCGCGCTGGGTTCGTTCGCGCTGCGCGGCAGCGCCACCATCCTGTTCGAGACGCGCGGCCAGACCCAGTCCTGGGGCCAGAAGCAGCACGGCATGCTGACCAAGCAGGTCGAGGACGGACTCTTCGGCATCGTCGACTCGATCACCGACGGCACCCTGGACGACATCGACCCCGCGCGGTACGACCTGATCCCCGCCCGGATGAACGTCCCGCGGAGCTGACCCCGCGACCACCATCGTCGCCCCGGCCCCGCTACGGCCGGGGCGACGCCGTTTCCCGGCGGGGTTCCGCCGTCCCGCGTCCACGCCGCGGCGGCCTCGCCGACCACGAGCGCCGGCACGTGAAGAGACCGCACATCCCGCCTTCTGATCGGGACTGCGCACCGGCCCGGCCCGGACACTGTCCGTTGCCGGTACAGGCCGGTGCGGTGCAGGCCCGTCGTGGGGAGTGGCGCGGTCATGGTGACGAGATGGCGCAACAGATGGCGGCGCGGCCGGTTCGGCCCGGACAGCGCCGACGCGCTGCGGACGGCGACGAGTGCCGCACCGCCGCCCACGGGGGCCACTCCGCCGGG
Organism: Verrucosispora sp. SN26_14.1; assembly: GCF_004307965.1. Taxonomy (NCBI): domain Bacteria; kingdom Bacillati; phylum Actinomycetota; class Actinomycetes; order Micromonosporales; family Micromonosporaceae; genus Micromonospora; species Verrucosispora sp. SN26_14.1. The sequence continues at coordinate 18,710 of NZ_SISL01000055.1, forward strand.
CCGAGCGGCCGGACGTAACCCGTTCACCCGACTGTTCCTGTGGTGCGCGGGGGTCGACCGCACCCTCGTCGAGACCCGGTCGGAACGGTACCGCTACGTCGGCATCGGCGTGTTCATCGTGCTGATCGCGACCCTGTCGGCGGTGATGTTCGCCCTGTTCGGGTCCGTGATCCGGGGCGGGTTCACCGTCGCGTTGATCCCGTTCGCCGTCGGCTGGGGTGTGCTGATCTTCTGGGCCGACCGCTCGATCATGGCCGAGCCGAACTACGGCGACCTCCGTCACGTCGACGCCGGATCCGGCACGCGGCGCGCCGGCTGGTGGTCGCACGGTCGGCAGGTGTCGCAGTACGGCTTCCGGGTGGTCATCGCCATCGGTGCCGCCTTCCTGGTCACCGAGGCCGTCCTGCTGCTGCTCTTTCAGTCCGAGATCCGCCGCGAGCTGGACCGCAGCCACACCGACCAGGTAGCGGTGGCGCAGCGGGTCGACTCCCGGGGCGAGACCGCCGAGATCGCCGCGCTGCGGTCCGAGAAGCGGGCGAACGACGACCGGGTCACGGCAGCCGAGCAGGCGGTCACCGAGGCGGCGGATGCCCTGGCCGGCGAGGCGGACGGGTCCAGCGGCAGCGGACGGCCCGGCTTCGGCCAGGTAGCCGCGCAACGTGAGACGGAGCTACGGCGACTGCGCAAGGTCGCCCGGCAGACCCGCGATGAGGTCGCCACCGCCAACGCCGTCCTCGACGAGCGCATCGAAAAGCTGCAGAGCGACCGGCAGAGCAGGATCGACGCGAGCGTCGCGGCGATCACCGGCGACCGCGGGTGGATCACCCAGGAGCGGGCGTTGCACCGGTTCCTCCAGGCCAACCGCGACAACCTGCTGGTATTGGCGATCCCCTGGGTCCTGCGGGTGACGCTGCTCGCCATCGACCTGCTGCCGGTCTCGCTCAAGCTGCTCGCCCCGCCGACCCTCTACGACCGCCGTGTCCGGGCACAGGCCGAACTGTCGGCGTATCGCACCAGGCGCTGGCTGGAGGCGGGGCGCGACTCCGTCGACCAGCTCGCCGATCTCGACCAGGTCCGCGCCAACACCCTCTACGACCTCGCCCGCGAGGAGGAGAACTACCGCAAGTCCACCCGCCTGGGTCACCTCAGGAACGGCGGCTGACCAGCCCGACCCATCCCCGAAGCGGAGATGCCGATGTCACACTCCACACAGGACCTGATCGACGGGTACAGACGCTGGGCCGAGCGGGTACGCGCGCAGACGCAGGCCGCCAGCCCGCCCGCCGAACTCGTGGACCTGCGCAAGGACCTGGTCGCCCAGACCTACGAGCTGGAGAACGCCTGCCTGGCACCGGTGACCATCGGCGTGGTGGGCGAGTACAGCGCCGGGAAGTCCCTTCTGCTGGGCACCCTGCTCGGCCGTCCGGAGCTGCTGCCGGTCTCGACGGAGGCGACGACCGGCAACGTCACGGCCGTACGACTCGGCGCCGGGCCACCCGGCTCACCGGTGGAGGTGACGTCCGCCTCGGTGAGCCTGCTGTCGGCGGCACAGGTGTCGGCCGGCGCCGTCTTCGTCCTCAACAAGATCTGCAACACGGTCGCCGAGACCAACCTGCCCGTCGACGTGTCGACGCTGCGCGAGTACCACCCGGTGCGGGACGGCTGGACGACCTTCGAGAAGTGGTGCCGCAGGTACGTCTGGCCGGAGCGTCCCGACGGCGGGCTCCCCGAGTCCAGCCTCCTGGCCATCCGGGACTCGGCATGGGAGCTGCTGCGTATCCGTGACGCCCTGGACCGGGCCGGGGATCTGGTGCACCCGACGAACGCGGGGGCGTCGCGGCCGCTGCACCTGGACGCGTACGCCGAGGGGCTGACCATCGGCGGCTCGCGCAGACCACCGACGTCCTATCCGGTCCGTCCACCGGCGATCCCCCTCTCGGCGCACACCGAGCTGACCGCCACGGTGCTCCGGGAGATCTTTCCCCTGCTGGGGCGGATCACCCTCCAGGTCTCGGTGCCGGCGGACCGCTGGCCCGTCGACCGGCTGGCCGGCGTGCAGGAGGTCGAGTTTCTCGACTTCCCCGGCCTCAACGCGCGCGGCGCCGCCCGCGACGACTTCCTCTCGGCCGCCCTGCTTCGCGACACCCACACCATCCTCATCACCGTGCGGGCGGAACGGCCCGGCACCGAGGTCGCCACGAAGTTCCTGGCGCTGCTGGCCGGGCACGGACGCAGCAAGGCCGAGCTGGCCGATTCGGTGCTCGTGGTGGCCACCATGTTCGACCTGCTCACCCCGCCGGCCGTGCCCGCCGGGACACTCACGATCGACCGGCTCGCCCACGCCGACGCCGGCTTCCGGGACCTGGCCCGCACCGGGTACGAGCTGACCGGCCAGCGCCCGGACCGGATCGCCCTGGCCAGCCTGCTGCACGCGATCGACGTGCATCGGATGCCGTACCAGCCGGACCGGGAGCTGGCCGGGGTGCTCGCCGCCCACCGGACGGTCGTGCAGCAGCGGATGGCGGCCTGGCACGGGATCGGGGATGCGCTCTCCGCCGGGGACAGCGGCGCGCCACTGGCCCGGGCGGTC
>NZ_SISL01000550.1:0-3518 GCF_004307965.1 Verrucosispora sp. SN26_14.1
CCGGGCAGGAACGGCGCCAGGTGCGCGCGCACCGCCACCGGACCCACCCCGGGGCCACCGCCGCCGTGCGGGATGCAGAACGTCTTGTGCAGGTTCAGGTGCGACACGTCGGCCCCGAACCGGCCCGGCTTGGCGAACCCGACCAGCGCGTTGAGGTTCGCGCCGTCGACGTACACCTGACCGCCGGCGTCGTGCACCTTCGCGCACAGCGACGCGATGCCCGTCTCGTACACGCCGTGCGTCGACGGGTACGTCACCATGATCGCCGCCAGGGCGTCCCGGTGCCGGTCGATCTTGGCGTCCAGGTCGACCGGGTCGACGTTGCCGTCGTCGTCGCAGCCGACCACCACCACCCGCATCCCGGCCATCACCGCGCTCGCGGCGTTCGTGCCGTGCGCCGACGACGGGATCAGACACACGTCCCGGTGCCCCTCACCCCGGTCACGGTGGTACGCGCGGATCGCCAGCAACCCGGCCAATTCCCCCTGCGACCCGGCGTTGGGCTGCACACTGACCGCGTCGTAGCCGGTCACCTCGGCCAGCCACCCCTCCAACTGGCCGATCATCTCCCGGTAGCCGGCGGTCTGCTCCGCCGGGGCGAACGGGTGGATGTGGGCGAACTCCGCCCAGCTCACCGGCTCCATCTCGGTGGTGGCGTTGAGTTTCATCGTGCACGACCCCAGCGGGATCATGCCCCGGTCCAGCGCGTAGTCGAAGTCGGCCAGCCGCCGCAGGTACCGCAGCATCGCCGTCTCCGAGTGGTGCGACCGGAACACCGGGTGGGTGAGGACCTCGTCGGTCCGCCGCAACGCGTCCGGTAGCGCCGCCGTCACCGCGCCGTCGACACCGTCGACGCCGAACGCCGCCCACACCGCCGCCACGTGCTCCCGCGTGGTGGTCTCGTCGCACGAGATCCCCACCCGGTCGTCGTCGACCAGCCGCAGGTTCACCCCGCGCGCCGCCGCGTCGGCCACCACCTGAGCGGCGCGCCCCGGCACCGTCGCCGTGACCGTGTCGAAGAACGGCACGTCGGCCACGTCCACGCCACCGGCCCGCAGGCCCGCGGCCAGCCGCACCGCCGTCTCGTGGGTGCGCGTCGCGATCGCCCGCAACCCGTCCGGACCGTGGTAGACGGCGTACATGCCGGCCATCACCGCCAGCAGCACCTGCGCGGTGCAGATGTTGCTGGTCGCCTTCTCCCGCCGGATGTGCTGCTCACGGGTCTGCAACGCCAGCCGGTACGCCGGGTCGCCGGCGGTGTCGCGGGACACCCCGACCAGCCGGCCGGGCAGCATCCGCTCCAACCCGGCCCGCACCGCCAGGTAGCCGGCGTGCGGCCCCCCGAAACCCATCGGCACCCCGAACCGTTGGGTGGTGCCGGCGGCGATGTCCGCGCCGATCTGCCCCGGCGACCGCAGCAGCGTCAACGCCAGCAGGTCCGCCGCCACCGTCACCAACGCGCCGACCTCGTGCGCCGCCGCCACCAGCGGCGCCTGGTCGTGGACCGCCCCGGACGCCCCCGGGTACTGCAGGTGCAGGCCGAAGAACTCCGCCGGCAACTCCTGCACGGTCAGGTCCAGCACCCGCACCTCGATGCCGAGCGGCTCGGCCCGACCGGCGATCACCGCGATGGTCTGCGGCAGGGCGTCGGCGTCGACCACGTACACCGGGCTGCTGCTCTTCGACGCCCGCCGCGCCAACGTCATCGCCTCGGCCGCGGCGGTACCCTCGTCGAGCATCGACGCGTTCGCGGTCGCCAGACCGGTCAGGTCCGACACCATGGTCTGGAAGTTCAGCAGCGCCTCCAACCGGCCTTGGCTGATCTCCGGCTGGTACGGCGTGTACGCCGTGTACCAGGCCGGGTTCTCCAGCACGTTACGGCGGATCACCGCCGGGGTGTACGTGCCGTGGTAGCCGAGACCGATCATCGACACGGCGACGGTGTTGCGGGCGGCGAGGGCCCGCAACTCGGTCAGGGTCTCGTGCTCACCGGTGGGCTCCGGCAGGTCCAGGCGACCGTGCCAGCGGATCACCTCGGGGATCGCCGCGTCCATCAGCTCGTCGATCGAGGCGTACCCGACCGTGGCCAACATCCGGCGTTCGTCGTCCGGACCGGGACCGATGTGACGGTCGGCGAACTCTGAGGTCATGAGGGGCGCTCCTGCGGGGCGGGGTCGACAGGTCGGCCCTCCCCCTCTGTCACACCCACGGGCGCTCCACAGTGCCTGACCCACGCGGTCCTTTTGCCTGAGAGGTTCCGGGGAGGATTTGCCCCTTCGGCGCCGCCCCGGCTGCCGCCAGGCGGTCTCTCCCACGCGGGTGCTACCGGCACGATCAACGCTACCAGCGTCCCCGACGGCCCACACCGAAGCCCCGGCCCCCTGCTCAGGAGGCGACGGTCACCACCGGATCCGCGCCGGCCGGGCAGAGCCGGTCGGCCAGCGCCGGCACCAGACGGCCCAGCGGGGCGTCGACGCGCAGCCGCGCGTACCCGTCACCGCGCGTGGCCCCCTGGTTGACGATCACCACCGGCACGTCCTGCCGGGCCGCCGCCGACACGAACCGCCGCCCCGACATCACCGTCAGCGACGACCCCAGCACCAGCAGCAGCCGCGCCTGCCGCACCATCGCGTAACACCGCGCCACCCGGGGCGCCGGCACCGTCTCGCCGAAGAACACCACGTCCGGTTTGAGCATCCCGCCGCACGCCCCGCAGTCGACCACCCGGAACCCGGCCACCTGGTCGTCGTCGAGATCCACGTCACCGTCCGGGTTGATCGCGACGGCTTGCGCGTCGAACCCCGGGTTGGCCCGCCGCAGCCGCCCGTCCAGGTCCTCCCGCGTCGTCCGCCGACCGCAGCCCAGACACACCACCTCGTCGAGGCGGCCGTGCAACTCCACCACCCCGGCGCTGCCGGCGGCCGTGTGCAGCCCGTCCACGTTCTGCGTGATGATCCCCGTCACCACACCGGCCCGCTGCAGCCGGGCCACCGCCCGATGCCCGTCGTTGGGGTCCGCCCGCGCGATCCACCGCCACCCCAGGTGGCTGCGCGCCCAGTAGCGGCGACGGGCCGCCACGTCACCGGTGAACGTCTGGTACGTCATGGGGGTGTGCCGGCGCGCCACCCCGCTGGGCCCCCGATAGTCGGGGATACCCGACTCGGTGGACAGGCCGGCGCCGCTGAGCACCACCACCGCACCGCCGGCGGCCAAACCCGCCACCTGCTCGATCACGTCCTCCACCCGCACCATGCTGCCCCAACCGGCGGCCCGTCGGCGAGCCAGCGGCGGCAGGGCCACACCCCGGGCGGATAGATTCGTCCCATGCGTGTCGTCATCGCCGGAGGCCACGGCAAGATCGCCCGACTGTTGCACCGCGAACTCGCCGCCCGCGGCGACGTCCCCGTCGGCCTCGTCCGCAACCCCGACCACCGCGCCGCGCTGCGCGCCGACGGCGCCGTGCCCGTCCTGGCCGACCTGGAACACGTCACCGCAGGCGCGGTCTCTTATCCACATCT
>NZ_SISL01000551.1:0-3523 GCF_004307965.1 Verrucosispora sp. SN26_14.1
GCGTGACGGTGCGGTCGAACAGCCGCAGCACCACCTGCTCACCCCGCTCGCGTCCGCCCCGGGCTGCACCGACAGCTCGACGAGCGGGGTGAGCAGGTGGTGCTGCGGCTGTTCGACCGCACCGTCACGCTGCCCGCGCAGTGCGCCGCCGCGCTGCGGGTCCTGCTCGCCGGGTCGGTCGTCCGGGTCGGTGACCTGCCCGGCCTCGACGACGACGCCGACCGCCTCACGCTCACCCGGCGACTGCTGCGTGAGGCCGTACTCGTCCCCGCCTGACCTCCGGACACTTTCCCACCCGACGGCATCGGCCCGGCACCGCGCGGTGCCGGGCCGGTCCGTGCGGTCCCGGGGCCGGTCCGTGCTCTGCCCTGTCGGGTCCGTGCCGGGCCCGGGTGAGGCGATGAGGGCAGCGGGCCAGGTCACGGCGCGGCGGGCGGACGTCGGCCGACTCAGGTCACGATCAGCAGGAGCAGCGTGGTGACCAGACCGGCGGCCACCACCACGATCACCGGGCGCGGACTCAGCACCGCGTGCCGCCGGTCGGCGATCACCCGGGCCGGCACCAGCCCGATCACCGGGCCGAGCAGCGTCACCACCAGCGCCAGCACCGGCAGGCCCACGGACAGCTCACCGTCGGCCCGCCCGCCCAGCGCGCGGGCACCCGCCCCCAGCGCGTACGCGAGCACCCCGCCGACCACCCCGCAGAGCGCCAGCAGCGGGTTCACGCTGTTCGGCAGCTCGCCCGGCTGGCGGGTGCGGCGCAGCAGGTCCCGCGCGGCGTCCAGCAGCGGCATCGGATCGCCGGTGGCGTCCTGGGTCGGTGCCGGGGGTGTGCCCGCCCGCCGCCCGCCGCCACCCAGCCGGCTGTTCAGCTCCTGCCACAGCATCGCCGTCTCGGAGTCCACCAGATCCTGGGACTCGCGGGCTGCGGCCAGTTCCCGCTCGGCCCGGTTGACCTCGTCGGCGGACTCGGCCACCGCCCGGTCGGCCGCCGCGCACTGCTGGGCGTACCAGGCGTTCGCCTCGGCGCGTTGTTCCTGCACCCGCGCGGTCAGCTCGGCGAGCCGCCGCAGCTGGGCGGCGTAGGTCTCGCTGGTCACCGGTTCGTTCATCGGGCCGGTCCGTAGGGAATGATGGTCTGCCCGGTGCGGTGCACCGCCCGGTCGAAGAAGAGTCCCCGCCACGGCCGGGGATACCAGTCCGGTCCGCCGCTGCCGGGGTACAACGGCCCGCTCAGGTCCCCGCCGTGGGTGTCCAGGGCCACCCAGGCGCCGATCTGGTCGGTGCGGGCGCCGGTGCCACCCAGGTCTACCTTCATCCGCGCCACCCCCCGCCACCAGGCCAGCACGTGGGTACGCCGCTCCGGGCCGTCGTGCAGGATCCGGCGCAGGTGTTCCAGCCCGGTGGATCTGCCGGCCCGCGCGGCGAGCGCGCCCGAGGCCGCGTCGACGGCGAAGAGCAGCAGGTAGTGCGGCCCGCCCCCGCTGCCCGGCCCACCGAGCCCCTCGGCGGTCTCGGCCATCAGCTCGGCCACCGTCTCCTCGTCGTACCAGGCGGCGTCGTCGGCGAGGTCCTCGTAGAGCGCCCTGGCCGCCGGGTCGGCGTCCGGATCCAGGCAGGCGATGGAGAACCGGGCGGTGCCGGGCCGGTGCTGCCGGGCCAGCGAGCGGGCCGCCGCGTCCAGCACCGCACACGCCTCGTCGATCCGGGTACCCAGCACCGCCAGGTTGCGTCCCGGTGCACGGGGCAGCCGCAGCGCCGCCGACCGGGCCTGCACGTCGATGATCTCGCCGAGCAGCGCGACCGGGCCGCGCGGCGTACCCACCTCCGGCGGGGTCAGCGCCCGGAAGTCCGGTGCCTCGGCCAGTCGGGGGATCGCGTCACCGTCGAAGAGACGGGCCGGTGCCGCCTCGGCCGGGCGCATCCGCCACAGCCGGTGCTGCAACTCGCTCCAGGTCTCCCACTCGCTGGCCGACGGGATCCGGGCCACCTCGTTGCCCTCCGGCAGCCCCGACTCGGCGTTGACCACCGCGTGGAACTTCGGCAGTGACTGCGCGGCGTCGTTGCGTTCGGCGAGGATGCGCAGCGCCTTGGGCAGCGCGATGCGCAGGGTGAACTGGGCGACCAGCGCCGGACGGCCCCACAGTGCCTCGATGCCGCGTACGTCCTGCGAGGCCAGCACCAGGTGGATGCCCTGCGAGCGGCCCCGCCGGGCCAGGTCCTCCAGCAGGTCGGCCGCCTCCCGGGCCACCGCGTCCCGGCCCGCCAGCAGCATCTGGAACTCGTCGACCACCGCGACGATCCGGGGCCAGTGCCCGGTCGGGTCCACCGCGCGGAGTTCGGCCAGCTTGGTGACCTCGTGCTTCTTCGCCGCGTCGGCGCGTCGGCGCAGCTCCTCGGCGAGGAAGCGCAGCAACGCCAGGCCGAACTCACGGTCGGTGTTGACGTTGATGCCGACCAGACGCATGTGCGGCAGCCAGCTCGGGTCCCGCCGTCCCTTGGCGAACCGGGCGAAGGACACCCCCTCCTTGAAGTCCAGGAGATAGAACTCCAGTTCGGCGGGGGAGTAGCGGGCGGCGAGCGCGCCGATCCAGGCGAAGATCAGATTGGTCTTGCCGGTGCCGGACGGGCCACCGATCAACGCGTGCGGCGGGTAGTCGCCGAGGGTCAGCAGCACCGGTCTGCCCTGCGGTCCCTCGCCGATCGGGGCGGTCAACCCGGTTGCCGAGTCCTCCCGCCACATCTGCTCCGGCGGCGGCAACAGATCGGTGAAGGGGGTGGGTGCCGGGCCGGCGCTGACCACCGAGGCGATCTGCCGGCAGGTCTCGGTGACCAGGGTGGCCGGCGGCGGGGGGTCGAGGCGTACCGGCAGGGTGCCGACCCGGGCGCCGTCGGCGGTGACCACGATCCGGGTCAGCGCCGCGTCGTCGGGCAGCGGCACCCCGCGCACGATGAGGTGGACGCCGCAGGCCACCCCGGCGCGTACCACCCGGTCGAGCTGGCCGCGCTCGTGCCGGGACAGTTCGTCGCCGCCGAGCAACACCGCCACCCGCCACGGCTCCGGCCGTCGTCCGGTCGCGGCGGCCAGCTCGCGCAGCGAGGCGTGCTCACCGGCGAGCACCGTCTCGTTGATCCGGCGGATCTGCTCCACCAGGTCGTCCAGCAACCGGCCCAGGCCACCCGGGCCGACGAAGGTGAGCAGCCCGGCGGTGCCCAGCGGGGCGAACCCGGCGAGCCCGCCGCCGAGCTGGTCCGGGTCGTAGCCGACCACCCGGACGGTGCCGGGCGCGGCCCGGCCGAGGCTGCGCAGCAGCAGTGCCGACACCACCGCGGCGCAGCCGTCCGGATCGCCGTCGAGCGCGACGTGCCCGCCGTCGAGCAGCGACACCAGCGCCGGCACCGGCTCGGTGTCGGGCAGCCGGATGGTGCCCACGCGGGTGGCGCCCGGCGGCTCGCCCCGGGTGGCGGGGGTGGGTCGCCACCCCGGCCAGTCCGCCGACCCGGCACCCGGTGCCTCCCGGGT
>NZ_SISL01000552.1:0-3511 GCF_004307965.1 Verrucosispora sp. SN26_14.1
TGCCGGGACCGGGGCGTGGCGGTCGGCTGTTTCCGGCCGCCCTCGACCCCGGACAGCCGGTCCCGGCTGCGGCTCACCATCGGTGCCGGGCCGTCCCGGGCGGACTTCGAGCGGGCCCTGGAGGTCATCGTGGAATGTGCGCCGTGACGGATCAGTGGCGCGGACCGGTGCTGGTCACCGGGACCGACACCGAGGTCGGCAAGACGGTGGTGACCGCCGCGATCACGGCCGCCGCGCAGGCGGCCGGGCTGCGGGTGGCGGTGGTCAAACCCGGCCAGACGGGTACGGCCACCGGTGAGCCCGGCGACGTCGAGGCGGTCACCCGGCTCTCCGCCCCGATGACCGCCCGCACGCTGGCCGCCTACCCCGATCCGCTCGCCCCGTTGGCCGCCGCCCGGGTGGCGGACCTGCCGCCGCTGGAGTTGTACAACGCCGTCGACGCGATCCGCGAGGAGGCGGAGAAGCACGACCTGGTGCTGATCGAGGGCGCCGGTGGGCTGCTCGTCCCGATGGGGCTGCGACCCTCGGGCGAGGCGTGGACGGTGGCCGACCTGGCGGTGTCGTTGGGTGCCCCGGCGGTGGTGGTGGCCCGCGCGGGTCTCGGCACCCTCAACCACACCGCGCTCACCCTGGAGGCGCTGGACCGGCGTGCGGTGCCGGCGGGTGTGGTGATCGGCGCCTGGCCGGCCGACCCGGAGCTGGTGCACTGGGCCAACGTCAGCGACCTGCTGCCGAACCTGCTCGGTGCGTTGCCGTCCGGGGCCGGGGCGATGGACCCGGGGGTGTTCCGGCGGTCCGCGCCGGGCTGGCTGACCCCGGCGTTGTACGGCGTGCTCGACGACTGGCGGGCCTGGGCCGACGAGATCAACTGAGGCCGACGAGATCAACCGAGCGGGGCGCGCGTCACGACCAGGGCGTCCGGCATCCGGAAGGTGAGGTTGTCCGGGTAGCGGGGTGCGCGGAGCACACGGACCCGGGCCAGCAGCGGCGCCACCTCGGTCACCACGGTCGCCGCCTCCATCCGGGCGAGTTGGTCGCCCACGCAGCGGTGTACGCCCGCGCCGAAGGCCAGGTGCCGGCGTGACCCGCGTTGCCCCGGCCGGAACCCGTCCGGTGACTCGACGACCGCCGGGTCGCGTCCGGCACCAGCCAGCCAGAGCACGATGCTGGTGCCCGCCGCCACCGCCGTCCCGCCCAGCGTGGTGTCCACGGCGGCGACCCGCCGCCAGGTGACGATCGGCGGTTCCCGTCGCAGCCCCTCCTCGACGACGTCGGTGACGGCCACCGTGCCGTCGCGCAGCCCGGCGAGCACGGTCGGTTCCCCGATCAGCCGGTGCATCAGCAGAGTGAGGAACTGCGAGGTGGTCTCCTGGCCGGCGACCAGCAGGAAGAACAGTGCGCCGACCACCACGTCGGGCGGGTGCCCGGCGTCCCGCAACGACGCGGCGAGCCCGCCGCCGGTGACCGCGAACTCGCGCAGCACCCGGTGGAAGCGACCCACCTCGGTGGCGAGGGCCTGCTGCCGGTCGGCGTCCAGGGGTGCCCAGAACAGTTCCAGCGCGGCGCGGGCGAACTCCTTCACCGCCGCCACCGGCGCGTCGGGCAACTCGACCAGCCGGGCCAGGACCAGCAGCGGCAGGTCGGCGGCGAGCGCGGCGTGCAGGTCGACGTGCACGCCCTCGTCGAGCGTCGCGTCCAGACCGGCCACCCGTCGGCGGACCAGCGCGGCGAGCCAGTCCCGCTGCTCGGCCACCCGCCTCGGGTGCAGCGCGTCGGCGACCAGCGCGCGGATCCCCGGGTGGTCGGCCCCGCCGTTGTTGGCCAGCGTGGGCGGCAACCGGAACCGGTGCGCGGCGAGGACGCGCAGCGCGGCCACCGGGATCGGGGTCACTGCGTCCAGGGCGTTGTCCGGGCGGTACGTCACCGGGTCGGTCAGCACCTGCCGCACCAGCGCGTGCCGGGTCACCAGCAGATGGGCGACACCCACGTGGTCGACGACCCGGACCGGGTCGACACCCGCCCCCGCACCGGCTCCGGCGGACCCGGCTCCCCGGGCATCGGCCATGGCGGCACCGGCCCCGGCGCTCGCGGTCGCCTCCGGGGCCTGCTCCCAGGCGCGGAACAGCACCGCGTCACGCTAGCGGGCCGCCGACGGCCGTCCCGCGCGCAGCCGCCACACCGTGGTGCGCTTCACCCGTACGCTCTCCAGCGCCTCGCTGACCGGCACGTCGTAGGCGGCCAGCTCGTCGAAGCGGTCCCGGGGCAGGAAGGCGCGTCCGGGATCGCCGACCAGCACGGTGGCCCCGGACCGGGCGGCGCGCAGCAGGAACCGCAGGACCCGGTTGGCCATCGCCTCGCTGTAGAACACGTCGCCGGCGAGCACCACCTCGGCGTCCCCGGCGTCCCGATCGAGGACGTCGCCGAGTTCGGCGTCGACGCGTACCCCGTTGGCTTCGGCGTTGAGCGCGACCGCCGCGACGGCCAGCTCGTCGACCTCCACCGCGCGCACGGCGGCGGCACCGGCCCTGGCGGCGGCGATCGCCACCAGGCCGGAGCCGGAGGCGAAGTCGAGGATCCGCCGGCCGGCGACGAGGTCCGGGTGGTCGGTGACGTACCGGGCGAGGCCCTGACCGCCCGCCCAGGCGAAGGCCCAGAACGGCGGCGGCCGGTCGCTGCGGAACTCACCCTCGGTCAGCTCCCAGAGGCCGATCGGCTCGTCCGCCTGGTGCAGCCGTACCTCGGGGACGAAGGCGACGGGACCGAGCCGGGCGTGCAACTGGACGAAGGCGGCGGAGAGAGCGGACACCCGGTGATTGTCCATCGTGACCCTGTTCGGCGTGTCGCGGGTGTCGCGTGACCGGTTCAATACCGTACGTGAAAAGGGGCATCTTGCTTCACACCACGTGCGAACACGCCCGTCTACCGGCTGGCGCCCGGCCCTCATAGCGTGGCCGATGGAGGCGACCAACAGGAGGACAGATCGTGAGAAGGCTGTGGCGGAACACGCTACGGATCGGGGTGGTACTGGCCTGCGTCACCGGTGTGCACCTGGCCATGTCCGCGCCGGCACAGGCGGCGTTCGCCACCGAACTCAGCGGCCTGCCGGACCGGTTCACCGCCGGAGGGCGGGTGGAGACGGTCTCCGCCGTGGTGTCCCGCTCCGACCAGGGCGGCTGCATCAAGGTGCGTTGGTCGATGGTGGTCGGTGTGCAGGGCGTACGGCTGGACCAGGTGCGGATCGACCGGATCGAGGAGAACGGTTCGTTCCCGGTGCAGGTGCGGACCGAGGGCAACGCGGCCCGGTTGACCGACCGGCAACTCGACCCGGGCACGCTCTGCCCGGGGCGTACGGTGACCGCCCAGTACCGGATCGCGTTCGCCCGGAACGCCGACCAGGGGCAGGTCCAGCTCGCCGTCGAGGCGTACGACCAGAACCTGCAGTTGCTGTCCCGTCAGACCGCGACCCGCGACGTGGTCGGCGGCCAGGGGGCGGCCCGGCCGACGGCGGCGC
>NZ_SISL01000553.1:0-3500 GCF_004307965.1 Verrucosispora sp. SN26_14.1
CCCGACACCGGGATCGCGCCCGCCGCGCGTCGCCCGGCGCGGGCCTACGCCCGCACCGGTGACCGGGTCAGGCCCGGACCATCGACGGCGACCCGATGAACTCCATGATCGCGTCGTTGACCTGGTCGGCGTTGGTCCACGGAATGCCGTGCGGGGCGCCCTTGAGGGTCACCAGCCGGCTGTCCGAGAGCAACGGCTGCAACCGCTGACCGGTCTTCGGGTACGGCAGGACCATGTCCTTGTCGCCCTGCACGAGCAGCATCGGCACGTCGATCCGCGACACGTCGGCCCGGAAGTCCGTGCCCCAGGCGTCCACGCAGTCGTGCGTGGCCTTGGCCGAGGCCCGCGCGCCGATCTCCCAGTGCGCCCGGTACGCATCCTCGCTGACCAGCTTGCCCCGGTTCTCGTCGTAGTTGAAGAACGTGTTGCAGAAATCGGTGAGGTACGCGAACCGGTCCTCGGTGATGGCCTTCTTGAACCCCTCGAAGAGGCTCGCCTCGACCCCCTCCGGGTTGTCCGGAGCCTGCCGCAGGTACGGCGCCAGCGGCGCCAGCAGCACCGCCCGGTCCACCCGGTCCGAGCCGTACGCACCCAGGTAACGGGTCACCTCACCGGTGCCCATCGAGTGCCCGACCAGGATCGTGTTGCGCAGGTCCAGCTCGGTCATCAGCACGTCGAGGTCGGCGGCCAGGGTGTCGTAGTCGTACCCGAAGGCCGGCTGCGCCGAGTTGCCGAAGCCCCGTCGGTCGTACGTGATCACCCGGTACCCGGCCGAGAGCAGGGGATCGATCTGCTTCTCCCAGGTCGCCCCGTTGAACGGGAACCCGTGGATCAGCACGATCGGCTGACCCGAGCCGTGGTCCTCGTAGTACAGGTCGATGGGCGCGGAGTTCTCCGTCCCGACAGTGATGAAGGGCATGTCCACTCCTACGATTCAGACAACGCGGTCGCTCACGCATTCCCGCGTGACCTGCCGATATGCCCGAACCGGTCCGGCGTCAGAGGACGTACGGGTGGTCCACCACCCGGTCGTCGGTCACCTCGACACCCGGCGCCCAGGTCTCGTAGACACCCCGTTCGTGACACTGCGCCCCGGTCGCCAGCACCGCGTCCGGATTCGGGCGTCGCAGCCGCAACCGCAGCCACCCCGACTCCTCCCGCAACACCAGACACGGCACCCCGCGCCAGGTGGCGACCCGCACCCGACGGCTCACCCCGTCGACCGGGTAGCGGGCGGCCCGCGTCAACGCCAGCACCCGGAACCCGCCGGGCAGATCCGCCACCGCCTCGTACTCCCCGCCGCCGTACGCGCCGACCAGCCGCGTCGACCGGGGAGCCTCGCCGGTCGGCACGTACTCCTGGTCCGGGGACAACCCCGGCACGGCGGCCAGCAGGTGCCGCCACTGCGGCCCGGCCATCCGCAACCAGCCGCGCTGCTCCGCCTGGTACGCGTAGAGCACCACCTCCGGCCCCTGCGCCGGGTACGCCAGCAGGGTGGCGTTGGCCGGCATCGGCAGGTCGGCGAAGTCGCGGGTGACGAACTCCGGGATCAGGTGATGACTGCTCGGCGTGAACCCGGTGCCCAGCACCGCCGGCCCCACCCGGTCGCGCGACCCCAACGCCGCCAGCCCCCGGTACGCCGCGCCGGCCGGCACGTCGTAGTCGGTCGGGTCGGCGGCCCGCCACCGCACCGCGTACGTCACGTCCACGCCGTCCTGGCTGCCCCCGGCGTCGGCCCGCAGCACCGACGTCGCCGCCGGCGTCCGCAGATGCGCCACGTCGTGTTCCCGGAAGCAGAAGCCGTGCGGCAACCAGCCCCGCACGAACCCGGCGAGCTGCCGGGCCGAGAGGACCTTCACCATCCGGGTGCCCCGACGCACCACCGCCGAGGCGCGTACCGCCGTGACCAGCGGATCGTCCGCCGCGTCGGGCTGCTGGCTGAGCCGGTGCACCTGCGACCAGCCGTGCTCGCGGTGCAGCGGTACCAGCAGCGGCGCCTCCGGCTCCTCGCTCGGCGCAGCCGCACCGTGCACCGCCGTCACCTCGCTGGCGTGCACGAACCGCCGCCACGGCAGCGCCGAACCCGGCCGGGGCGCCCACTCGAAACCGGTCACCTCGTCGGCGCTGAACACCTCGTACGCCGCACCTCGGGCGATCTCGTCGGCCGCGTACACCGCGCCGCCGTACGTCACCCGCAGTCCGGTCCGCTGCCGCGCCGTGTCGTCGTCCGTTCGCGGCCCGATACTCACCGGAGCGACGGTAGGGGTCTCCGGCGTAGCCGAGGTGAACCACGGGTGGCGGGCGGGTGGACTCGGGCGGTGTGTGATGCTGTCGACTGATGAGCGAGCCCACCGAGTCCCGCCGCCAGCGCGCGTCCCGCCGCGCCGGCGAGTTCCCACCCGCGCCGGAGCCGCTGCCCCGGCCGGTGCTGGACAGCCACACCCACCTGGACATCACGGTGAACGAGGTCGGCGTCCCGCAGGGCAGCAGCGCCGCCGACCCGGTCGCCGCCGCGATCGAGGTCGCCGCCGCCGTCGGCGTGGACCGGCTGGTGCAGGTCGGCGTCGACGTCGAGTCCTCCCGCTGGGGCGCCGAGGTGGCCGGCACGTACCCGGCGGTGGTCGCGACCGTGGCGCTGCACCCCAACGAGGCGCCCCGGTGCCACGACCTCGACGCCTCGCTGCGCGAGATCGAGACGCTGGCCGCCGAGGACCGGGTACGCGGCATCGGCGAGACGGGCATGGACTTCTACCGCACCGGCGACGAGGGCCGGGCCGCGCAGGAGGAGAGCTTCCGGGCCCACATCGCCATCGCCAAGCGGTACGCCAAGACGCTGGTCATCCACGACCGTGACGCGCACGCCGACGTGCTGCGCATCCTCGACGACGAGGGCGCACCGGAGACCGTGGTGCTGCACTGCTTCTCCGGCGACGCCGAGTTCGCGGCCGAGTGCGTCCGCCGGGGCTACCTGCTCAGCTTCGCCGGCACCGTCACCTTCGGCAGCGCCGGGGCACTACGGGAGGCCGCCGCGCTCACCCCGCTCGACCAGATCCTGGTGGAGACCGACGCGCCGTACCTGACCCCGATGCCGCACCGGGGCCGCCCCAACGCGTCGTACCTGATCCCGGTGACCGTCCGGGCGCTGGCCACCCACACCGGCGCCGACCTGGACGACCTCTGCGCCGCCATCTCCGCCACCGGCGAACGCGCCTTCGGGCCGTGGTCCTGACCGTGGCCGCAGACCTGCTCGGCCCGGCGGAGATCCGGGAACTCGCGACCCGGCTCGGCGTCGCCCCCACCAAGAAGTTCGGTCAGAACTTCGTCCACGACCCGAACACCGTCCGCCGGATCGTCACCACCGCCGGGCTGGCCCCGGACGACGTGGCCCTGGAGGTCGGTCCCGGCCTCGGCTCGCTCACCCTCGGCCTGCTCCGCGCCGCCGCCCACGTGCACGCCGTCGAGATCGACTCGACGCTGGCCGGCGCGCTGCCGGACACCGC
>NZ_SISL01000554.1:0-3496 GCF_004307965.1 Verrucosispora sp. SN26_14.1
GCCCGCGCGTGCGTCGCGGCCGTGATCTCCCGGCGGCGGACCGCCGCGATCATCGCCGTGCCGGCCGCCATCACCACCCCCGCCATCAGCAGGGCCCAGGACCCGTCGACCCGCAGTGTCAGGAGCGCCGCGACCAGGGCGCCGAGGCCCATCGAGACGATCGCGGCGAGCCGTCGGGCCCACGCCGTGCCCACGCCTCCGGCAGCCCGGCTGTCCGCCGAGAGGTTCACCATGGTCATCGTCACCACCACCGTGGAGAGGTCCCGGATGCCGATGTGGCGGACCGCCGCGGCCTGGGCGCCGAGCACCAGCGCCAACAACCCGGTGACGACCAGCATCACGATCCCCTCCGGCGACCCGGTGCCGAGCCAGAGCCCGGCCGACGCCAGCGTCGACGCGCTACCGGCGACCAGCACGACCAGGCCGGAGCGGGGCAGCTTCGCCGGGCCCGTCGCGCCCCGGGTCAGCCGGGCGGCGAGCACCGCGCCGAGCATGAAGGCCAGCAACGCCACCAGGTTGTTGAGCACCGGCAGCCCGGGAACCCCGGCCAGGCCGAAACCGATGAAGAGCACGTTGCCGGTCATGTTGCCGGTGAAGACCCGGTCCAGGGCGAGATAGCTGACGCCGTCGATCGCCCCGGTCGCCACGGTCAGCACCAGCAGGGGTACGTCGTACGTCTTGGTCATGGGCCTCTTCCGCAGCTCGCCGCCGGATGGCGCGTCGAGAGCGGCCGTCAGCAGGGCGATCGTCCGGTTCGGAGTCTACGCACCGCCCACGGCCGCGTCCGGCGCAGCCGCGTCACGGCCCGGCGGCGGCCTCCAGCAGGTCGTCGTAGTGCTGTAGGCCGTGGTTCGGCGACACGTCCGCGATCGACCAGCTCTGGTAGCCGGTCTTCGTCCTGGGCAGCTCCACGGCGTTCGCCCCGTAGGTGAGGGCCAGCTCCAGCGTCTGGTTCCAGGTCGACGCCGGGCACGGGTCCTGGTCGGCGCAGACCAGGTCGGCGGTCGCGGTCTGGTAGCTGATCGGGCCGCCCTTGCCCGCGATGTACGCCCACATCGCGTAGTAGTTGTTCGGGCGGTCGGGGTACATCGAGTTGTTGCCCAGCACGCACCGGGCGCCCAGTGAGGTACGGCAGTAGTCGATCATCTGCCGGGTGTACGGCATGTCCACCGAGCCCGTCCAGGTCACCTCGTTGATCCGCTGGTACGGGTTGAAGGCCAGGTAGGAGCGGGTCTGCTCCCACACGTCGTGCGCGTCGATCTCGTCGCGGTGGCACTGGTCGTCGGCCGCCCCGGTGTAGCCGGCCGCCTCCAGGCCGGGCCGGTTCAGGCTGAGCTGCCCGGTCTGCCGGATGTACGGCTCGGCGAACTCGGTGGTGCAGCGGGCGATCACCACGTCCCGGATCCGGGGCTCGTCGTCGTAGCTGGCGGCCAGTCGGTCCTGGAGGTTCTGGTAGGCCGTTCCGTACTCGCTGGTCCAGAACGCACCGATCGTGCCGGCCAGGGTGCCGCTGGTGTACCACGGGATCGGGCTCGACCCGCCCAACGTCTTCGCCCAGTCCGGGGCGTGGATGCCGCCGACCACCCGCAGCCGGGCGTGCATCCCGGCCGCGTTCGCGGCGGTGACCGCCTGGTCGATCGCGGTGGTGTCGAGCGCACCGCCGTGGTCGGTGCCGGCCTGCTGCTGCGGTTGCAGGTCGCTCCAGTTGACCCGGATGACGAAGCTGTCCACCACCGGCGCGTACGCACCGGTGGCCGGCTCGGCCCGGTCGACCAGGCCGCTCAGCGGCGGCTTGAGGGTGACCGCCGTCGGGGTCGACGTCGACTGCGCCTGCGCCGGTACGGCGACCGCCGTGGCCGCCGTCACCGCGGTGACGAGTACCGCGAACCTTCTCACCCGGGAACCTCCTCGTGGCAGATGGAGCCCTCGGCGTCCGGAGCGACCCACCCGCGAGCCGGGGCGGCGTCGGCCGGACACCCGGGCACGAAGCGCCAGGATAGGGCTGAAGCGACCCGACGTCACCGGCGAAGATCGGCGGCGGTCCGGTCGTTTCCGGCCTGGCCGCTGGTCCCCGTGCCGGTGTGTGGCCCGACCCGTTACGGTGTACCGACCGATCTTCACCTGGGGGTTCCCTTGAGCCGGTTCGAGCAGCTGCGGCACCGACTGCGCCGGGCGTACGACGGGGGACGCGAGTCGGTACGCGCGGCCAGGGACCGGGACCGTACCCGGCAGGCCGACCGTGCGGAGGAGTTCGCCCGGCCCATCCCCGAGCCCCGCGCCGGCAACGACGGCGAGGACGGCCATCCCTCGACGATCAGCCGGGACGACGCCGGGGTGCCGCACTCGTTGCGGATCGCCGCCGCCTGGTCGTGGCGGATCATCGTCATCGGCATCGTCGGCTGGGCGATGCTGCGGTTCATGGGCACCATCCGCGTCGTGATCGTGCCCCTGCTGGTGGCGCTGCTGCTCTCCGCACTGCTGGCACCCGCCGTCGGCTGGCTGCTGCGGGCCCGCTTCCCCCGTTCGCTGGCCACCGCCGTGGTGCTGATCGGTGGACTGGCCGCCGTGGTCGGCACGCTGACCATGGTGGTCAGCGAGTTCGTCACCGGCCTGCCCGACCTCAGCCGCAACGCGGCCGACGGCATCGGTCAGATCCAGAACTGGCTGCGCGACGGGCCGCTGAACCTCTCCGACGGCACGTTGAACCAGTACATCCAGGCCGGGCAGAACTGGATCAACGAGAACACCCAGGCGCTGACCACCGGCGCGCTCTCCACCGCCGGCACGGTGGTGGAGATCTTCACCGGCGCGCTGCTGGTCCTCTTCGCCATGTTCTTCTTCCTCCGCGACGGCCAGCGCATCTGGCGGTTCATCGTGGGGATGTTCCCGGCCCCCGCCCGCTGGCGCCTCGACGACGCGGGCAGGGCCTCGTGGCAGACCCTGGTCGCCTACGTGCGGGCCACCGTGCTGGTGGCGTTCATCGACGCGGTGGGCATCGGTATCGCGCTGGTGCTGTTCGACGTGCCGTTCGCCTTCGCCCTGGCCGCGCTGGTCTTCCTCGGCGCGTTCATCCCGATCGTCGGTGCCACGCTCTCCGGCGCGGTGGCGGTGCTGGTCGCCCTGGTGGACGGCGGCTGGGTCACCGCGCTGTTCATCCTCGGCGCGGTGATCGTGGTGCAGCAGGTCGAGGGGAACGTCCTCCAGCCGTGGATCATGGGCAAGGCGGTGGCGCTGCACCCGCTGCCCGTGGTGCTGGCGGTCACCGCCGGTGTGGTGCTCGACGGCATCTTCGGCGCGCTCATCGCCGTACCGCTGATCGCCGTGCTCAACACCGCGGTCCGGCGGCTGGCCCGACGCCTCCCGCCGGCCGAGCAGCCACCGCCCCCGGAGGCGGTCGTGGTCAAGGCCACCACACCCTGACCCTTCCGGTCCGGGAGGACCGTCTCGGGTGTGCGGTCCGTCGGCGGCGCCCGCCGGTGGGCGGCTCCCACCGGCG
>NZ_SISL01000555.1:0-3453 GCF_004307965.1 Verrucosispora sp. SN26_14.1
CAGATCCCGCTGCCGGCCACCTCGACGACCACGGCCCGGGGGCCGGGCCCGGCGGCGTACGTCGGCCGGGCGGTCCGTGCGGTGTGGATGGGCCTGGCGCACAGCGTCGGGTGGGCGGTACGCGCCACCGGCCGTCAGGCCGCCTCCGCCGCCGACATCGACCCGGAGCACCGCCGCGACGGCGCCGGCCTGCTGGTGATCGGCCTCGCCCTGCTCACCGCCGGTGCACTGTGGTTCTCCGGGGCCGGCCCGCTGGGTGCCCAACTCGCCGACACGATCCGGTTGTTCCTCGGTGCCATCTCCATCGTGGTGCCGGTGCTGCTCGGCATCGGCGCCTGGCGGCTGATGCGGCAACCCGGCGATCCCGAGCACCGGGGACGCGGCGTGATCGGCTGGGGCTCCATGCTGGTCGCCACCGCCGCGATGCTGCACATCGGTCAGCAGCCGTCCGACCCGACCGAGCGGGACTTCGCCGGTGGCCTGGTCGGCGCGGGCGTCGGCAGCCTGCTGGAGCGCGCGGTCACCGCCTGGGTGGCGGTGCCGCTGCTGCTCCTGCTGCTGGTGTTCGGGCTGTTGGTGGTGACCGCGACGCCGATCAACAAGGTGCCCGAGCGGCTCGGCCTGCTGGCCGGGGCGGTGATCGGCCGCACCGAGGAGGAGGACGAGGCCGAGGCGGAGTCGCCCGCCGCGCCGTCCCGGCGACGGCCGGCGAAGCGGACTCCTCCGCC
Source organism: Verrucosispora sp. SN26_14.1 (assembly GCF_004307965.1). NCBI lineage: Bacteria > Bacillati > Actinomycetota > Actinomycetes > Micromonosporales > Micromonosporaceae > Micromonospora > Verrucosispora sp. SN26_14.1. The sequence goes on from NZ_SISL01000555.1 coordinate 729, forward strand.
GATCGATCCGGACGACTTCGAGGACCTGGACGGGGTGGACCTCCAGGAGACCGTGGTCCTGCCGCGCAAGGCACCGTCCCGGGTGCCGGCCAGCCGCAAGCCGGCCGAGCCGCCGGAGCACTCGCCCGCGCCGACCCGGGCCGAGCAGCTCGCGTTGACCGGGATGGCCGGGGACTACACGCTGCCGCCGGCGAACATGCTGAGCACCGGAGCCGCGCCGAAGAGCCGCAGCAAGGCCAACGACGAGGTGATCGCGGCGCTGACCGGGGTCTTCGACCAGTTCGACGTGGACGCGGCGGTCACCGGATTCACCCGGGGCCCGACGGTGACCCGGTACGAGGTCGAGCTGGGCCACGGCGTCAAGGTCGAACGGATCACCCAGCTCTCCCGCAACATCGCGTACGCCGTGAAGTCGCCGGACGTGCGGATCCTCAGCCCGATCCCGGGCAAGAGCGCGGTCGGTGTGGAGATCCCGAACACCGACCCGGAGAACGTGGCGCTCGGTGACGTGCTGCGGTCGCGGGCGGCAACCAGCGACCACCACCCGATGGTGGTGGCCCTCGGCAAGGACATCGAGGGCGGGTTCGTGGTGGCCAACCTGGCCAAGATGCCGCACATCCTGATCGCAGGCGCCACCGGCGCCGGGAAGTCCAGTTGCCTCAACTCCCTGCTGATGTCCATCCTGACCCGGGCCACGCCGGACGAGGTGCGGCTGCTGCTGATCGACCCGAAGCGGGTCGAGCTGACCGGCTACGAGGGCATCCCGCACCTGGTCACCCCGATCGTGACCAACGCGAAGAAGGCCGCCGACTCGCTGGAGTGGGTGGTCCGCGAGATGGACATGCGCTACGACGACCTGGCGGCCAACGGGGTCCGGCACATCGACGACTTCAACCGCAAGGTTCGCAACGGCGAGATCAAGGCGCCGCCGGGCAGTGAACGGGAGATGCGCCCGTACCCGTACCTACTGGTGATCGTGGACGAGTTGGCCGACCTGATGATGGTCGCACCGCGTGACGTGGAGGACTCGGTCGTCCGGATCACGCAGCTCGCCCGGGCCGCCGGGATCCACCTGGTGCTGGCCACCCAACGGCCCTCGGTCGACGTGGTGACCGGTCTGATCAAGGCCAACGTGCCGTCCCGGCTGGCGTTCGCCACCTCGTCGCTGGCCGACTCGCGGGTCATCCTGGACCAGCCCGGCGCGGAGAAGCTGCTCGGGCGCGGTGACGGCCTGTTCCTGCCGATGGGCGCGTCGAAGCCGGTGCGGATCCAGGGCGCCTGGGTCACCGAGCGCGAGATCGGCGACGTGGTCAAGTTCTGCAAGGACCAGCGCGAGCCGGAGTTCCGTTCCGACGTGCTGGCCCCCGCCCAGGAGAACAAGAAGAAGATCGACGAGGACATCGGCGACGACCTGGACCTGCTGGTGCAGGCGGTCGAGCTGGTGGTCACGTCGCAGTTCGGCTCGACCTCGATGCTCCAGCGCAAGCTGCGGGTCGGGTTCGCCAAGGCGGGTCGCCTGATGGACCTGATGGAGACCCGGGGCGTGGTCGGCCCCTCCGAGGGTTCCAAGGCCCGCGAGGTGCTGATCAAGCCGGACGAGCTGGACGAGGTCCTGGACGGCCTGCGGGGCACGGAGGGCTGACCTCGGTGGCTCCTGGCCGATCGGTCGGCGCCGTCACACCGGACCGACCCGTACACGAGGAAGGGCCCGCCGGACGTCCGGCGGGCCCTTCCTCGTGTACGGTGTCGCGGGTCAGCTCGCGAGGGCTGCCGCGAGGACCAGGTTGAGCAGGATCGCGGCCACGCCGGCCCCGGCGGCGTACCAGCCGAGCGGCTTGTCGCCCTGCACCGCGCCGGCGACCCCGAGCCCGACGGCGACCAGGCCGAACAGCAGCGGGAACAGGAACAGCGCGAGGCCGGCGAAGACGAAGCCCGCGATCGTGCAGATGCGGGCGGCGTTGGTGCGCGGGCGGGTGCCTGCGTGCATGTTGGCCATGATCTCCTCCGGTGGTCAACTCGTCGTTGATCGGCCAGTACCCATACCGGCGTGCCGTCCAAACAGCACCCCGGACACGGATCAGTGATAGATCTTGAGCCCCACCACACCGGCCACGATCAGCAGCAGACAGAGCAGTCGGGGCAGGCTGGCCGACTCGCCCAGGACGAGCATGCCGACCAGGGCGGTGCCGGTCGCGCCGATGCCGACCCACACCGCGTAGCCGGTCCCGACCGGGATCTCGCGCAGCGCGTACGCCAGGCCGCCCATGCTGAGCACCAGCGTCACCGCGAAGACCGCGGAGGGGACGGGTCGGGTGAAGCCGGCACTGCGGTCCAGGGCGATCGCCCACGCCGTCTCGAGAAGTCCAGAGATCACCAGTGCGATCCAGGCCATCGGGTCACCTCTTCGGGGCCGCCCGGGCCACCGGGGCACCGGGACGAGTCGGGTCCATCACGCGGGGCGTCTTGGCTCACCGGGTACGCCCACGACTCGTCCGGGACGGCCACGCGGGCCGTCGCGACCGACCGTAGCACCGGACGCGGCGGACGGCCCGGGTGAGAACGCTCACCGGAGGTGGACCTCAAGGTGACTTCAACTTGCAGGATGGCGGGCATGACGGTCCTCATCACCGATCCGGAGGTCGCCGCTGCGCTGGACGCCGCGACCACCGTGGACGCGATGCGCCACGCCCTGCTCGCCGCGTACGAGCTGTCTCTATACACATCT
>NZ_SISL01000556.1:0-3480 GCF_004307965.1 Verrucosispora sp. SN26_14.1
GAGAATAAGAGACAGAGCCAGGCGCCGTCGGCGGCCGCCACCACGCAGACCGGGCTGCCGAAGCGGACGCCGATGGCCCAGCTTGTGCCGGGTGCGGTCGAGAAGCCGGCGGCCACGGTGCAGAAACGCAACCCCGAGTCGGTGCGCGGTCTGCTCTCCGCCTACCACCGGGGTGTCCAACGGGGACGTAACCACCCGTCGGACAGCAACCCGACCGGCCCGGAGGGAACTTCGGGCGGGCAGCAATCCTCGCAGTCTGGCTCAGGCCCGGTGGCCGGGAGCGGGCAGAAGGAGCAAGAAGGATGACTAGTACGCAGGATCTCGGTTGGCTGTTGGCCAACTTCGCCGATCGGGTACCCGGTGTCGCGCACGCGGTCGCCGTCTCCGCGGACGGCCTGCTCCTGGCGTCGTCACGAGACCTTCCGCGGGACCGGGCGGACCAGCTGGCGGCCATTGCCTCCGGCCTGGTCAGCCTGACCCAGGGTGCCGCCCGCTGTTTCGAGGGAGGGGCGGTGCTGCAGACCGTGGTCGAGATGGACAACGGCTTCCTGTTCCTGATGTCGATCTCCGACGGCTCGTCGTTCGCGGTCCTCGCCGCGCGTGCCAGCGACGTGGGACAGGTCGGGTACGAGATGGCTCTGCTCGTGGACCGGGTGGGCGATGCGCTGACTCCGGCGCCACGTACCGCCGTCGGGATGATGGGCTGAGCGTCGCGCCAGCCGGTGGGGCGGGTGAGGCGCGAACACGACTTACGAGGAGTAGCGCCGGTGCGAGCCGGTGCCGGGGACGAAGGAGGTGAGCGGCGACATGGCCGATCGTGACGAGCCGACCGGCGCTTTGGTCCGTCCATACGCCGTGACCCGCGGTCGTACCCGTCCTCGCCTCGACATCGCCCTGGAGGCGCTGGTCGAGACCACGGTGCGCGGTCGGGCCGTTGCCACAGGCAACGGCGGGCAAGGCCGAGAGCACCAGTACATCGCTGCGCTGTGTGACGGACGTGTGCAGTCGCTCGCTGAGATCGCGGCGCGTATGCAACTTCCGCTCGGCGTGGCCCGGGTGCTCATCGCCGACATGGCGACGGACGGCCTGGTCGCTATCCACGAGCCGACCATCCTGGACGACTCGGACGACGCGGTGGGCACTGAATTGCTGGAGAGGGTGCTGAGTGGACTTCGCAGGCTCTGACATGTCGCACCGTCCGCCGACCCCGAGCGGGCGCGTGACGTCGGCGAAGATCGTTATCGCCGGTGGATTTGGCGTCGGCAAGACGACGCTGGTCGGCTCGGTCTCGGAGATCACGCCGCTGACCACCGAGGCCATCATGACGTCCGCCGGTGTCGGCGTCGACGACACCCGGCAGGTGCCGGGTAAGACGACGACCACGGTGGCCATGGACTTCGGTCGTATCTCGATCGATCGTGACCTGATCCTGTACCTCTTCGGTACGCCGGGTCAGACCCGTTTCTGGTTCATGTGGGATGAACTGGTCCGGGGCGCGATCGGCGCGGTCGTGCTGGTGGACACCCGCCGGTTGGCGGACTGCTTCGCGGCGATCGACTTCTTCGAGCACCGGCGGCTGCCGTACCTGGTGGCCATCAACTGCTTCGACGGCATGCAGTACCACGATCCGCAGGACGTCCGGGAGGCGCTCGCTATCTCCAGCGACGTGCCGGTGGTGGCCTGCGACGCCCGGAACCGCGAGTCGACGAAGCACGTGCTGATCTCGTTGGTCGAGTACGTGCTCACGATGCGCCGTACCCGGGCCGTCGCTCCCGCCTGACGATCGGCTGCCGCGCCCGGTGCCGACCAGGAGGGCACCGGGCGCGCAATGCTGTCCGCAGCCCGGCCGGAGGTTCGGCGGCTCGGTCGGGGCCGCCCGGCCGACCGCTCAGCTCGGGCGGTTCCAGGCCACGTCGGGTGGACCGCGAGACTGCGCAGCGTGCGTGTGGCGGCTCCGGAGCGGGCTGATGTCCCCGGGACCACCACGGCGTCCGATCGGGCCGTCACGGCGCGCTGGGCGGCGTGGATGACGCCGGCGAATGACACGGGGAGCCCTACCGTGCGGACCACCTCCACCCCGGCGGCACGCGGTGCACGATCATGACCTGCGGGGTTGGTGCGTTGGTCATGCACACGCCCGGTCGACTCGATGTCGAATCAACCGGGCGTGGGTGAAAAAACGCAGGTGAGCGGGGTTGTGGCAGGCGTCAGGACCGGTAGCCGGCGGAACGGTACTCGTACTCCCGGTCGTCGTCGCGCTCGCCGGAGTCCCGGGTGAAGTCCCAGCCACCGGCGGACTCCCGGCCCGGTCGCCCGCCGACCGCGAAACCGCCGATCTCCTGCCCGCGACGCCAGCCGCGGAAGTAGCCGGTGGTGTTCTCGGCCAGGCTGGCCGCGTCCCGGACGATGCGCAGCGGACGCTCCTCGCGCAGCGGCGAGCCGGGCACGAGGTTGGCCTGCGGCACCCGCTTGGGCAACCCGGCCCCGGTCTCGGCACCCACCGCCGGACGGGCGGCCTGCTCGGCGGCCTCCCAACCGGTGTCGGCCAGGCTGGACCACTCCAGGTCGGCGCTCTCGCCGTGCCCGACGAACCAGGCGGACCTGGCCTGAGCAAAGATCAACAGGTCGCCGTCGCCCTCGTCGGGGACGGGCGGCGGCCGGTGCTCCACCGGCGGCTCCGCGCGGCGCGCCGGCGGGGTGAGGTCCAACCGCTCCACCGGACGCCCGCCACGTGCCGGGTCACCCCGGTCGACCAGCCGCAGCGGCGGGGTCTCCTGGGCCGACTCGGCGGAGCTGCGCAGGGCACGGTCGGCCAGCGGCGGCGGCTCGACCAGTCGCAGCACCGGCGGCTCGGGCGGCAGGTCGTCGGCGAGCCACGGCGGGGTCACCCGACGCTCCGCACCGAGGTCGGCGGGGGGCTGCGGTGCTTCGTGCCGCTTCCGGTCGTCGTAGGCGGAGGTGACCACCGGATTGAGCGGCGAGGTGACGTCCGCCGGGTTCTCCGGGTTGTTCACCAGCGGCCAGTTGGCCCGCGACCCCGGGGGTGCCGTCGGCTCCTGATCGGGTCGGGGCGCCGGCACCGGAACGCTGAGGTCGGTGGCGCTGAACCCGCCGGTCGGCGGTTCGCCGTTGGTCTTCGGACGCGGCGGGATGATCGTGCGCTGCCGTTCGGCCCGCGCGCTGTTGATCGCTGCGGTGGTGAGTGTCGGCCGGAACGGTTCGCCGGCCTCGGCGGGCGGCACCGTCCCGCGCTGCGAGGGCGCGATCGGCGTGATGCCGGGCGGCGGCGGGGGCGGCGTCGAGATCGGACGGTTCGTCGGGCCGTCGATGCGCGACGGGCCGGGCTCGGCGTGCGTCGACGGCGCGGAGACGGGCGGGCCGGACATCGCAGCCGGCGTCAGCGGCATGGGTGCGACGGGCGGCGGTGCGACCGGTGCCGGGGCGACCGGCGGGTGGACGACCGGATCTACTGGTCGCGGC
>NZ_SISL01000557.1:0-3458 GCF_004307965.1 Verrucosispora sp. SN26_14.1
CCAGCCCCGCCGGGCGGCGGGACGCTCACCGCCGCTGCCCACCACCGCACCGATCCGGTTGCCGCCCCGCACGGTCAGGTGCGTGATCGCCGCCACGGCGGCCACCACCACGTCCCGTTTGAGCCACCGGCCGGTGCCGAAGTCCAGGCTGGCCGAGAGGTCCACCGCCAGCCACGTCTCCAACTCCCGGTCCGCCACCGTACGCCGCACGTGCGCCGTGGTGGTCCGCGCGGTCACCGGCCAGTCCATCCGCCGGACGTCGTCACCGGGCCGGTACTCCCGCGACTCCCCCGCCTCGCTGCCCGGGCCGGGCAGCAGACCGGCGTAGTCGCCCTGCAACAGCCCGTCCAGCTTCCGGGTGACCATCAGCTGCAAGCGGGACAGCACCGCGCCGGAGCGGTTGTCCGCCACGTTCGGTGGCTGCTGGGATGGAGGGGTGCTCGGGGTCACGGCCGCTGCCCGGGCCACCCCGAGGTCGGCGCCACCGCACCCGGTGGCGTGGCCTGCTGCCGGGGCGCGACCGACGGCAGCGGGATGGTCGACATCACCCGGTGCACCACGTGGTCGGCGGGCACGTCGTCGGCGAGCGCGTCGTAGCTGAGCACCAGGCGGTGACGCAGGATGTCCGGCGCGATGTCCTGCACGTCCTGCGGCAGGGCGTAGTCCCGGCCCCGCAGCAGCGCCAGCGCCCGGGTCGCCCGGACCAACCCGAGCGAGGCCCGTGGGCTGGCACCGTACTGGATCAGTTGCGCCACGTCGGGCATGCCGTGCTCGGCCGGCGTACGCGTGGCCAGCACCAGCCGGACCGCGTAGTCGACCAACGCGTTGTGCACGAAGACCTGGTCCGCCTTCTGTTGCAGGGCGATCAGGTCGGCGGTGTCGAAGACGGCGGTGGGTTCGGGCGGGGACACCCCCATCCGGTAGACGATCTCCCGCTCCTCGGCGTCGGTGGGATAGCCCACCACGATCTTCATGAGGAACCGGTCCCGCTGCGCCTCCGGCAGCGGGTAGACGCCCTCCTGCTCGATCGGGTTCTGCGTCGCCATCACCAGGAACGGGTTGGGCACCCGGTGCGTCTCGCCGCCGATCGAGACCTGACGCTCGCTCATCACCTCCAGCAGCGCCGACTGCACCTTCGCCGGCGCCCGGTTGATCTCGTCGGCGAGCAGGAAGTTGACGAACACCGGCCCCAGCTCGACGTCGAACTTCTCGCTGGACTGCCGATAGATCCGGGTGCCCATGATGTCGGCCGGCACCAGGTCCGGGGTGAACTGCACCCGGGCGAACGACCCGCCGACCACGCGGGCGAGCGTCTCCACCGCGAGCGTCTTGGCCACTCCGGGTACGCCCTCCAACAGGCAGTGTCCCCGGGCCAACAGCGCCACGAACATCCGTTCGACCATCCGGTCCTGCCCGACGATCACCCGCTTGATCTCGAACAGCGCCCGCTCCAGCAGCGTGGCGTCCTGGGCCGGAGTGGTCGGCGGCGAGACCGCCGGGGGCGTTGCCCCGTTCGGCGTCGGAGCGTCGGGCGTGGTCGGCTGGGCCACCGGTCCTCCACAGCGTGCTCGGTCGTAGCGGCGTGTGCGTCACCAAGCCTCGCATGCCCGACTGAGTACCGACTGTGGGAGCGACCGATTTCCGCCACGCCGTTGCCCGCCAGGCGAATCGCCGATCGCCAGTGGACAGATGCCGCCCCCGCGTGTGTACCATTCTTTTCGTCGCCGGGCGGCTTCCCCCGTGGCCGCCCGGCGCTCACTCATTCCCGTCGCCCTAGACTGGGTGCGATGGACGATTCCGACACCTCCGCCGAGGCTCTGATCTGTTCGGCCCGTGGATGTCGCGCCTCCGCCGGGTGGGCACTGCGCTGGAACAACCCACGCCTGCACACGCCCGAGCGACGCAAGACGTGGCTCGCCTGTGACCTCCACCGCCCCTCACTTGGCGACTTCCTCACCGCGCGGGGCTTCCTGCGCGAGGTCGCCCCGCTCCCGGGATCGCCTACGCTCGAAGAGTGAACGCGTACAACGGCTACTTGATGGTGAGCGCGAGGAGTGAGCTTGCGAGCCCCGCAGTCGCGAACAAAAGGCCAGCTCGGTGAGCGCGAGGAGTGAGCTTGCGAGCCCCGCAGTCGCGAACGAAAGACGTGCTCAGTGAGCGATGACGCCCCGAACGCCCCGGCATCGGCCGGGCCGCTCGAACCCTGGCCGGACACCGTACGGTGGCAGTCGATCTCGTCCGACCTGATCTGGGTGGAGCTGCTGCGGCTGTCCGCCGTGGTGGTCGTCGTCTCGGCGGGCATCGGCATCGGCTGGGCGCTCAGCGGCACCTGGCCGTTCGGCGCGGCGCTCGGTGCCGTGCTGCTGTTCGCGGTCTGGCGGGCGGTGACCATCGTCCGCGCGGTACGCGCCTGGGGCTACGCCGAACGTGAGGACGATCTCCTGGTCCGGCACGGGCTGCTGGTGCGCCGCCTGTCCATCGTGCCGTACTCCCGGATGCAGTTCGTCGACGTCAGCGCCGGTCCGTTGGAGCGCGCGTTCGACCTGGCGACCGTGCAGTTGCACACTGCGGCGGCCGCCAGTGACGCCCGCGTGCCGGGTCTGCGGCCGGCCGAGGCGTCCCGGCTGCGTGACCGGCTCACCGCGCTGGGCGAGGACCGGGCGGAAGGGCTGTGACGGGCCCGGTCGGGTCGGCACCGGACCGGCCCGAGCCCCGTACGGGCGACGTGGCGCCACCGGTCGCCCATCCGGGACCGCCCGGCACCCCCACGGCGCCGCCGCCGGAGCAGTCCCTGGGCGGGCCGCCGGCACGGCCCGAGACACCTGCCCCACCGGTCGTCGCCGGTGCGCCGTACCCGCACGCGACGCCCCACCAGCCGTACCCGCCCGGGACGCCCCACCAGCCGGGCGCGTCCTCCCCGCAGGGGGCGCCGTACCCGCACGGGGGGCCCTATCCGCCGGACGCGGCGTACCCGCACGGGGGGCCGTACCCGCCGTATCCCGGCGGTGCGCCGGACACGGCGCAGGCGCGGCAGCGGCTGCACCCGCTGAGCCCGGCGCTGCACGGCGCGAAGTCGCTGGCCGTGGTCATCGCCGGGCTGTCCTGGTCGACGCTGTCCCGGGTCGGGTTCGGGTGGTTCGTGACCATGGTGATCGTGCTCGCGCTCGGCGCGACCGTGCTGGCCGTGATCAGTTGGTACTACACGGGCTACCAGGTGGTGGGCCGGGAACTGCGTATCCACGAGGGGCTGCTCTGGCGACGGACCCGGGCCATTCCGCTGGAACGGCTCCAGGCCGTCGAGGTGGTCCGCCCGCTGCTGGCGCAGCTCACCGGCCTGGCCGAACTGCGGCTGGAGGTGGTCGGGGGCGGCAAGACGGAGGCGCCGCTGGCGTACCTCAGCGTCGCGGAGGCGTCCGCGTTGCGGCAGCGGTTGCTGGCGCTCGCGGGCGGGCCGGCCG
>NZ_SISL01000558.1:0-3427 GCF_004307965.1 Verrucosispora sp. SN26_14.1
AGATGTGTATTAGAGTCAGCGACCGCTTCGTCGCCGCCGGGGTCGACGCCGCCTCGGCGGAGGCGGTCGCGGCACTCTGCCGTGAACACCGGATCACCCACGTGCTCAACGCGGTCGACCCACGCTTCGTCATGCCGATCTTCGACGGGGCGTACGCGGCCGGCGCCGACTACCTCGACATGGCGATGTCGTTGTCCCGCCCGCACCCGACCCGGCCCTATCAGGAGACCGGCGTGATGCTCGGCGACGCGCAGTTCGCGGCGGCCGACCGCTGGACGGAGGCCGGGCGGCTGGCGCTCTGCGGCATCGGTGTCGAGCCCGGCCTCTCCGACGTCTTCGCCCGGTACGCCGCCGACGAGTTGTTCCGCGAGATCGACGAGATCGGGGTACGCGACGGCGCGAACCTGACCGTCGACGGCTACGACTTCGCCCCGTCGTTCTCCATCTGGACCACCATCGAGGAGTGCCTGAACCCGCCGGTGATCTGGGAGGCCGACCGGGGCTGGTTCACCACCGAGCCGTTCAGTGAGCCGGAGGTCTTCGAGTTCCCCGACGGGATCGGGCCGGTCGAGTGCGTCAACGTGGAGCACGAGGAGGTGCTGCTGATCCCGCGCTGGGTGCCGGCCAAGCGGGTCACCTTCAAGTACGGCCTCGGCGCGGAGTTCATCGAGGTGCTCAGGACGCTGCACAAACTCGGTCTCTCCTCGACCGCGCCGGTGCGGGTCGGCCCGGTCTCCGTGTCGCCGCGCGACGTGGTGGCCGCCTGCCTGCCCGACCCGGCCACCCTCGGCGACCGGATGCGCGGCAAGACCTGCGCCGGCACGTACGTCACCGGTATCGGCACCGACGGCGAGCCGCGCCGGGTCTACCTCTACCACGTGGTCGACAACGAGTGGTCGATGCGCGAGTACGGCCACCAGGCGGTGGTCTGGCAGACCGCGGTGAACCCGGTGGTCGCCCTGGAACTGCTGGCCGACGGCGTGTGGTCGGGCAGCGGGGTGCTCGGACCGGAGGCGTTGCCGCCCAAGCCCTTCCTCGACCTGCTCACCGCCTACGGCTCGCCGTGGGGAATGGCGGAACGATGACCCGGTACGGCCCGATGTACGGCCCCGACGTGACGTTCCTCGGCGTACCGCCCTGCACGATCGAGGAGCCCGTCACGTACGCCGACGCCGACGTCGTGATCATCGGCGCGCCCTTCGACGGCGGCACCTCGCACCGCCCCGGCACCCGGTTCGGCCCGTCCGCCATCCGGCAGGCGTGCTATCTGCCGCACGACGGCTCCCGCCCCTCCCTGGCGCTGCGCGTCGACGCGCTGCGCGACCTGTGCGTCTACGACGCCGGTGACGTCGAGATGTTCTCCGGCGACATCGAACGGTCGCTGTCCGCGCTGGAAACCGCCGTGTACGCGGTCGCCTCGGCCGGTGCGATCCCGGTGGTCCTCGGCGGCGACCACTCCATCGCCCAGCCCGACGCCACCGGGGTGGCCCGCCACCACGGGCTGGGCCGGGTGTCGCTGGTGCACTTCGACGCGCACGCCGACACCGGCGACATCGAGTTCGGCTCGCTGCACGGTCACGGCCAGCCGATGCGTCGACTCATCGAGTCCGGCGCGGTACGCGGCGACCGGTTCCTCCAGATCGGCCTGCGCGGCTACTGGCCGGGCCCGTCGACCCTGTCCTGGATGGCCGAGCAGCGCATGCGCTCGTACGAGATGACCGAGATCGTGGCCCGTGGCCTGGACGACTGCCTCACCGAGGCGTTCGACATCGCGACCGACGAGTGCGAGGGCGTCTTCCTCTCCGTCGACGTGGACGTGGTGGACCCGGGTATGGCCCCCGGCACCGGCACCCCCGAACCGGGCGGCTTCACCAGTCGGCAGCTGCTCGACGCGGTCCGCCGGGTCTGCTACGAACTCCCCGTGGTCGGGGTGGACGTGGTGGAGGTCGCCCCGCCGTACGACCACGCCGACATCACCGCCTACCTCGGCAACCGGGTCGTGCTGGAAGCGTTGTCGGCCATCGCCCGCCGCCGTCGCGACGCCGCCGGTGGCCCACCCTGGAACCCCACCCAACCCCTCCTGGACAGCCGCTGACCCTCCCACCCGTCTCCCTGCCCGTCGATCCCGCCCTCTCCTGCCCGTCGATCATGGAGTTGAGGCTGCGATCCTGGGGTATTCGCCCCTTTTCGGAGTGCCGCAACTCCATGATCGCGGCTGCCGGTGCGGCTGCGTGCGGGGCCGTTGCGGAGTGGGGAGGGTGGGGGAAGGCGTTGGGGTGCCCAGGGCAGGGGGTTCGGGAGTTCAGGGGGCGAGGAGGTGGTGGATGGTGGTGACGATGTGGGTGGGGCGGCGGTAGAGGTCGTCGGCGGTGAAGTAACGCATCCGCCAACCCTGACCGGCCAGCCAGTTCGACCGGGAACGGTCGTAGTGCAGGAGCTCCGGGGTCAGGTGGGACTGTCCGTCGTACTCGATGCCGATCCGACGCTTGCGGTAGGCCAGGTCGATCCGGTGCAGCGGTATGCCGTACCGGTCGTGCACCCAGAGCTGAGGCTCCGGGGCCGGTAGTCCAGCGTCCACGAGAATCAGTCTCAACTGACTCTCCTGCCGGCATTCCGACCGGGGATCCGCCAGGCCGATCAGGTCCCGTGCCTGGCGGACGTTACGCAGGCCCCGATGGCGCCCGAGCTCGTCATGGAGATCGTCGCGCCGGCAGGCTGTCGCCCGCAGACAGAGGTCCAGCACCGGAAGGGCTTCTGTCCGCCGGAGTGATCTCGCCAGATCGACGGCACATCGCGCGGCCGGAGCGCAGGGCAGTCCGCGGATCCGGACGGGATCGCGGACCGGCACGACGGACTCATGCGCCACGACCCCACGGATCTGCGGCACGACCGAACCCGCCGGCACGATGACGTGGCACCTGGTCGACCGGGCATCCCCGAAGCCGTGCAGCATCGCACCGGTGTGGAACCCCGCCACCGCGCCGTCGGGCAGACGTTCGAAGATCGCCCTGAGGTGGTCGTCGGCGGCGGCGGGAGGCCCGTAGACACCTCGGGTCAGCCGAAGCAGTGCCCCCTGTGCGATCTGCCCCCGCACCTGACCTCGACTCCACCCGGTCGCCAACAACTCGGAGTAACGAATCAGTCGCTCTGTCATCTCGCCACTGTCCCGGCCCACCCCGGCTGCCGTCCGCCCCTGTGGACGACGTACCGGGCCGCTGTGGATAACTCGCGGCCCCACGGCTGTCCGCGTCGATCATGGAATCGTGGCGATCGCAAATAAGGATAAAAGCTTCCATAAGTGCAGCCCCAACTCCATGATCGACGCGGCGACGACGACGGCGACCGACGGCGACGACGACGGCGACGCGACGACGGTGGCACGTGGGGGCGGGTGGGGGAGGGTGGTGTGGCTCACTCTCTGTTACGG
>NZ_SISL01000559.1:0-3432 GCF_004307965.1 Verrucosispora sp. SN26_14.1
CCGGCGGTGCTCGCGGCCGCCGGCCTGGCGCTGCCGAACGCCCCGGCCGTGGCGCTGACCCGGCACGGCGAGGCCGCCGGCACCGCCTCCGCGCTGCTCGGCTCGGTGCAGTTCGGCGTCGGCGCGGTGGCCGCGCCGATGGTCGGGGTGCTCGGCAACGGTGCGGTGGCGATGTCGCTGGTGGTGGCCGGTGGCATGGCCTCGGCGCTGGTCGTGCTGCACCTCGTGGTGCGGCCGAGGCAGCTCGACGCCCCGGAGCCCGACGCGAAACCGCTGGCCGTCGCGGTCCACTGACCGCAGCACCCGCGCCGGTTACCGGTGTGCCTCGCCCGTCTCGACGAGGCGGGCGAGGTTCGCCAGCGACATCCGGGTGCCGGTCTCGTTGTCGGCGGCGGGGACGGCGTCCGGTACACCTTCGTGCACCACGCGCACGTCGGTGCCGCCGTCGGCGTCGGTGAGCGTGGTGGTCATCGTCATGACACCGCGCAGGGCGGGATCGTCGGTCTCGAACTCCAGGACCTCCACCACCACCTCGTCCGGCACCAACCGGCGGAAGTGGCCGTGGTAGGTGTCGGTGTGCGCCGTCGTCTTGCCCGTGGCGTCGGGCGCGTCGTAGGTCAACGACACCCGGAACGCACCGCCCTCGCGTGCCTCGAAGTGGTGCACCTGGCCGGTCATGCCCTCCGGCGCCCGCCACACCGCGACCGCGTCGGGATCGAGCAGGGCCCGGTAGACCGCCGGACGCGGTGCCGCGACGTGCGCGGTGACCTGGGTCGTGTACATGCGGCGGACGGTACCGGTCACGGGTGACGAAACCGGCGCTCACCCGGTCCGTGTCGCAGGCGTGCTCTAGCGTGCGACGGCGTGAACGCAGTGCAGACGTACCGGTATCTCGCCCCCTCCGCGCTCGGCGGCGGCGCACTCGCCCTCCAGACCAGCGGCGGGCCGACCCCGAATCCCCGCTTCTTCCGTGGCTTCCTGACCACACCGCAGGCGGCGGCGGTAGGCCTGCTGGCGGTCGCCGAGGTCGCCCGCACCCGCTACCACCGGCCGGTCGACGTGGCCAGCCTCGACCCGGTGGTCACCGGCAGCCGCGACCGGTTGCGCTTCGAGTCCTTCTCCGGCTGCTGCGGCGTGTACGCGCGCCTCGACGCGCTGCCCGACGGCCTCGACGGTGACGTGGTCGAGCACGGCACCACCAACGTGGACGTCAACACGCCGCTGCGCGAGGCGCTGTCCCGGGTCGGCGGGCTGGATCCGCTGCACCTGTCGGTCGGCCCCGAGGACCTGACCGTCTCGACGATGGACGGCGAGGTGGTCGAGAAGAAGGTCCCGCTGCCGAAGCGCTGGCTGCGCGGCTTCGCCGAGGTGCAGGTGCTCGCCGCCCGCTTCGAGCCCCGCGCGGAGCTGTCGGCGGCCGAGGCCACCACGTTCCTGCGACGACTGCCGAAGGGCGGCAGCCGCTCGGTGCTGTGGGTGGTGCCCGCCGGCCGCTCGCTGCGGCTGACCTCACGCCCGGTCCCCGGGGCGGTCTGCCTGGCCGGGCCGAGCCGGTTGGTCGCGCTGCACCCGATGCTGCGCTTCGCGAAGACCCTCCGGGTGTACGGCCCGACGGTGCGGGCCGGTTCCGCGCCACTGCCCAGCGTATGGGAGCTGGACACCGGGGCGCTGCGGCTCTCGCTGACCCTCTCCCCCGAGCCCTACCGTGGCTTCTCCGGCGAGGGAGCGGCACTCACCGCGCTCGCCGGTGACGACGTGGTCGACGACGCCGAGCTGGTCTCCGCGCTGCTCTCCTGGGACCCGACGGTCGACGTGGACCGGCTGGCCGCCGAGGCGGGCATCGACGTCGACCGGGTCCGGGGCGCGCTGGCGCAGCTCGGCACCGCCGGCCGCGTCGGGTACGACGTCTCCGAGGCGGCGTACTTCCACCGGGTCATGCCGTACGACGCGGAGCGGGCCGAACGTGACAATCCCCGGCTGGTCGGCGCGCGGGCGTTGCTCGACGCCGGGGCGGTGCAGCTCGACACGGGGGCGGTGCAGGCGGACGGCGCGTCGGCCACCATCCGCAGCGGCGACCATGTCTACCGGGTCCGGCTGCTGGCCGACGGCGCGCTCACCTGCACCTGCCCCTGGTGGGCAAAGCATCGGGGGCAACGGGGGCCGTGCCGGCACGCCCTGGCCGCCCGCATGATGGTCACCAACCGGGTCGAGGAGCGGGTGTGAGGCGTCCTACGCAGGTCGACATCATCACGAGCATGCCGCGACGTCGGCGGGAGTTGGCGGAAGGCGGCACCAGCGACCTGTTCGACCTGGTCGGCAACGGTTCCGCCGAGCAGGTCGCGGAGGCGCTGGCCGGGCTGCCCGAGCCCCGCCGCCGGGAGATCGGCGTGGGGCTGACCGCCTGGTTCAAGAAGCGGGACAGGGAGACCTGGTGGACCTCGGGACCGGGCACCGCGCTCGCGGTCGCCGTCGTCGGTTGCCTGCCGACCGCTGCCCAGGCCGCCGCGATCCTCGGGCGCGCCTCGGTGCCGGTGGACGGCACCCGTGCCGCCAGGTTGGTCCTCGCCGTCGCCGAGGACCGTGGTGTCACCTGGCTCGGTGACCTGGCCTACCGGGTGGCCGCGCGGTTCAGCGAACGGTCCTGGGTCGACCGGTGGCAGTTCGTCGCCGCGTTGTTGCAGGCGCAGGGATCACCACCGCCCACCGACGACCGTTCGGTGCAGCAGTGGCTGACCGCCGTGCAGTTCCCGGACCGGGGCCGCCGAGGTGCCCCGACCCCGGTGGCGGACCGCCTGCGCGACGATCCGTTCCTGCCGGCCATGCTGCCCCGGCTGTTCGAGGTGGACGGCATCGGCACCCAGATGATGTTCGACGTGCACTGGAAGAGCTGGGACGAGCCGAAGCGACACGCCCTGCTGACCGCGCTGGCCCAACTCGCCGCCGAGGGAGTGGTCGACCGGGCGGCACTCGTCGACGGTGCGCTCGGCCGCCTGCTGCGGGGTGACCGACCGACCGCGCTGCGCGCCTTCACCACCCTGCTCGGTCTGCTCTCGCTGAGCACCGCCGAGGTCGCCGCACACGCCACCGATCACCTGCGCCTGCTCACTGACGCGCCCGCGCCGGTGGCCACCATGGCGCAGAAGGCGCTGCGTCAGGTGCCCGACCTGGAACTGGAGTCGATCCTCGACGCCTCCCGCCAGGTGCTCACCCGGCCCGACAAGGCGCTGGTCCGCACCCAGCTCACCTGGCTCGACAAGCTGGCACGCCAGCATCCCGACCGGGTCACCGAGATCGCCGAGGTGATCGCGCTCGGTGCCGACCATCCCGCCGTCGAGCTGCGCGACCGCGCCACCACCCTGGCCGCCCGCCACGGCGTCGCGCCGGTGTCACCCGACCTCGGCGCGGCGGTCACCGGCCCGCGCGGCGACGACC
>NZ_SISL01000056.1:0-21106 GCF_004307965.1 Verrucosispora sp. SN26_14.1
GGCGCGGCCAGCGCGCGGACCGCCGCGCGCAGCGACTCCGGCATCTGCCGGTAACCGCGGTCGAGGGCCGCGCCCACCGACAGGTCTCCGGCGGTGAGGGCCTCCAGGTGCCGTCCCGGCCGGGCGAGTTGCGCGGTGAGGCGCGCGATCGACCATCCGTGCCGGGTACGGACCCGGTTCGCCACGATGCGCAGCGCCAGCGGAAGGCCGTGGCAGTGCCGCGCCAGCTCGGCTATGCCGGCGTCCGGGACCGCCGGTCCGATCATCCGGTGCAGCGCCAGTTCGGCGTCCGGCGCGGGCAGCGGTGTGAGGACCCGCCGGGCGCGCCTCGGTGGCAGGCTCAGCGGCCCGGACGTGGTCACGACCGCCACCGACTCCCCCCGGTGCGGCAGCAGCGGTGCCAGCCGGACCGCGTCGGTCGCATCGTCGAGGATCAGGAGCACGCGCCGCTCGTCGAGCAGCCGCCGCCACGCCACGACTGCGCAACCGTCGTCGTCGGGCAGGTCAGCGCCGAGCGAGCGGGCCAGGTCCCGGGCCAGCGCGGCGGGGTGCGGGGCGGACGAGCCGCGCAGCGCAACGAAGCGCACCCCGTCGGGGAAGTCGCCGCTCAGTCTGGTGGCGGCCTGTGCCGCCAGGGCGCTCTTGCCGATGCCCGGTAGCCCGGCCAGTTCGATCACCCGGTGTCGGGACACGGCGCCGGTCAGCCGGTCGAGGTCGTCGTCGCGCCCGGTGAAGCAGGGTGTCAGTCTGGGTAGGCCGATCACCGCCGGCTCGATCCGGACCGCGGCGCGCAGCCGATCACCGTCGTCCGGCCCGAGGCGCAGGGCCTCGGCCAGCGCCGTGAGGGTGCCCTCGTGCGGGCGACGGATGCGTCCCCGCTCGATGCCGCCGATGGTGCGCAGGCTGACGCCCGATCGTGCGGCCAGGTCGTCGATGGTCAGTCCGGCGGCGGTACGCAGCGCCCTCAGCGCGGAACCGCCGGCGAGTCGTCCGTCGTCACTCACAGCCCCGTCCCCGGTGTGTGTTCGGCCGTCCCCAGCGACGCTAGTGATTACGCTCCGGTAGGAGCAGCGCTGGCGTTGTGTTACTGGCCACATGCTCACGGTGAAGTTGCCGGTCTTTCTGCATGGTTCTGCGTCGTCACTCTCGGTTGACTCTGGGCCATGCAGACCTTCCGAACCGCCCTGCGAGTGGCCGCTGCCACCACGCTCGCGCTGTCCACTGTCGGCCTGACCACGGGCGGTGTCGCCGCCGCCCCGCCGGCCGCGCCATCCGGCGTACCCGCCGCGAATCTGTTCGAGAGACTGTCACCCGCCGTACAGGAGCGGATGGCCGGGCAGGTGGCGCTCGTCGACGCCGCCAGCGTCATCCGATCCGCCGTGGAGGCAGGTGCCCCGCGTGGTTACGCCGGCCTCGGCCTGGTCGACGGCCACGTCACGCTCTGGTGGAAGGGGGCCGTACCGGCCGACATCGCCACCGCCGTCAGAAGCGTCGAGAAGCTCGCCGAGGTACGGGTGGAGCCGGCCCGGTACAGCGGGAGAGAGTTACAGGCCGCGGCGGCGAAGCTGCGCCCGGTCGTGGCGAAGGATCGTGCGGATGCCGCGCACGCCGTGCGGATCAAGACCGACGGCAGCGGGCTGGAGGTCGCCGTCGACACCACCGGCGGTGCGAAGGTCCCGGCGCTGCCCGCCACCGGCGTCAAGACCAGCACCGTCGCGGCGGAGAAGCTGGAGCAGCACGCCACCCGCTTCGACGACGCGGCCCCGTGGAAGGGTGGCGCGCGCATCTGGAACGGCGGCGGCGCCCTCTGCACGTCCGGCTTCGGGGTGCGCGATCTCGCCGACGACACCCCGTACGTGCTGACCGCCGCGCACTGCGGGCCGCTCGGCGGTGAGTGGTTCGACGGCGTCGGCGACCCGATCGGGTTCATCGTCGAGCGCCACGAGCCGCACGACATCGCCCTGCTCAGCGCGGCGTCGGCCGGCAGTGACGTGTACGTCGGCGGCCTGCACGAGTCGACGACGGTGCCGGTGGCGGGCTGGACCCAGGTCTTCCCCGGCCAGATCCTCTGCCAGTCCGGGCAGACCACCGCCGAGATCCACGGCGCCCCGATCTGCAACCTCGAGGTGCAGTTCCACTACACCGACGAGCAGGACCTGGTCGAGGCCACCCAGTTGGACGGCGGGGAGACCGGTTACGGCGGCGACAGCGGCGGCCCGCTCTACCAGGTGAACCCGAACGGCTCCGTGTTGGCCGCCGGCACCCACACCAGCGGCGCCGGCACCGGCATCGGTTTCCAGGACTTCGCCACCGTCCGCGACGACTTCGGCGACATCGTCCCGGTGACCGCCACCGCCGGTCCGGCCACCTGCCAGGTGTCCTACCAGGTCACCACCTGGTCGGGCGGGTACACCGCGAACGTGACCGTCTACAACTCGGCCGCCGCCGTCAACGGCTGGCAGCTGACCTGGAACCTGCCGGCCGGCAGCACCGTCACCACCCCGTGGAACGCCGCAGTCACCCAGAACGGCACCGCGGTCACTGCGTCGAACCTGGCCTACAACGCCAGCATCCCGAACGGCGGGGCCGTCACCTTCGGCTTCAACGCCACCGGTACGCCGAACACGCCGGCACCGTTCACCCTCAACGGCAACACCTGCGCCTGACCGATCACGCACCAGGGGCCTGGCAGCACACGCTGCCGGGCCCCCTGTTCGCGCGCCGCCCCACCCCGGGGACCGCCGTCTCCCCCACTGGCCAGCCCACTCCTGGGACCGATCACGCCGTCGAGCGCTCACGCCCCCACGCTGCCAGCGGCTCGAGTGCGTCGTTGAGGCGCGCGCCGCTCTCGGTCAGCGAATACTCGACGCGAGGCGGCACCTCGTCGAAGGAGACACGACGTACGACACCGTCCGCCTCCATCTCCCTCAGGTGTGAGGCCAGGACCTTCTCGGTGATCCCCGGAAGCAGTCGACGCAGTTCGCCGAACCGCCGGCAGGGGTGCTCGTCAAGAGCCCAGAGGATCAGCACCTTCCACTTGCCGCCGATCACCTCCATCGCGGCATCGATCCCGCACACATGTCCGTCCGGTGTGCCCGGCCGGTTCAGCGTCGTCATGCCCCCACCTTCTGACCTGCTCGCGCACCCCGGGGTAACCACCCACTCCGAAGTGCGTACTTGTTCATCATCGGGTCCCTGGCCAGGCTCACCCGTATGGCACCGAACACTGCTGGAACCTCCCTCACGATGCTGGGCCTCGGCGCGATGGGCACCGCTCTGGCCCGTGCCTGGCTGGCCGCCGGCCACCCACTGACCGTCTGGAACCGCACCCCAGCCCGTGCCGCGGCGTTGGATGCCGAGGGCGTACGGGTCACGGACAGCGCGGCCAAGGCGGTCGCCGCGAACACCCTGGTCGTCGTCTGCCTGCTGGACGACGCCGCTGTCGAGGAGGTGCTGGCCGGCACCGACCTTACCGGCAAGGACCTGGTCAACCTCACCACCAGCACCCCTGTGCAGGCCCGTGCCCGCGCCGAGTGGACCCGCGAGCGCGGTGCTCGCTACCTGGACGGCGGCATCATGGCCGTCCCTCCGATGATCGGCGTTCCGGAGGCCGGCGGGTACGCCTTCTACAGCGGCTCACGGCAGCTGTTCGAGCGGCATCAGGAGACCCTGAGCGTTCCGGCGGGCACCACCTATGTCGGCGAGGACGCAGGCTTCGCGGCCCTGCACGACGTGGCCCTGCTCAGCGCGATGTACGGGATGTTCGCGGGAGCCGCGCACGCCTTCGCGCTGATCCGCAGGGAGGACATCGATCCCACGTCGCTGGCCCCGTTGCTCGCCGACTGGCTCGTGGCGATGGCCCCGGCGGTTCACCAGACCGCCGATCAGCTGCGCAGCGGCGACTACACCACGGGTGTCGTCTCGACCCTCGCCATGCAGGTGGCCGGCATGCCGACCTTCCTGCGCACCGCTGAGCAGCAGGGCGTCAGCCCGGAACTGCTCAGCCCCTACTTCGCGCTGATGCGTCGCCGCCTCGCCGAGGGCAGCGGCGAAGAGGACCTGACGGGCACGATCGACCTGCTGCTGCGGTGACCGGCGCACGCACCTACCACGGCCGACGGCGGGTTCTGTCGGCGTCGAAAAGCGTGGTGCGGACTCGGTAGTCCGGGCGAGTGCGGGAGCGGTGGCGTGAAGCTGCCGTGCGGGGCCGCCACCGCGGGGCGTCCCGTCCCGACCCGACCCGCTGACCGCCGCAGGCCCGTGTCGTCGTCTATTCGGCCCGCAGTGGCAGGTCCGCGAGCACCTGCCAGCCCGCTCCGGGCACTCGGCCGGCCTCGAAACGGCCGCCGAGCAGGTGCACCCGTTCCCGCATACCGATCAGGCCGTAACCGCCGCCACCGGACCTACTCGGCTGGTCGGTGTGCCGGCCGTCGTCGCGTACCTGCACGCGGACCGTACCGTCGCCGGCCCGGACCGTCACGGTGATCTCACGGGCGCCGACGGCGTAACGCCGCGCGTTCGTCACCGACTCCTGCACCAGCCGCAACACCGTGGTCGCGACCACCGCCGGCACGGGCTCGGCGAGTTCCACCGCCAACCGGACCGGCCTGGCGCCTCCCGCAGTGGCCGTCGCCGCGCGCAGGTCGGCGAGCAGGTCCGTGGAGGGCGTCACCGGTTCCGCGCCGACGTCCTGCAGCATCGCGACCATCCGCTGCATCGCCGACAGGGCGTCCGCGCCGGCGCGTTCGATCACCGGCAGCACCCGCGCCGGAGCGCCGGGATCCGGCACGGCCACCGCCTGCGCCGCCTGGGCCTGCACCACCATGCCGCCGATGTGATGGGCCACCACGTCGTGCAGCTCCCGCGGCAGGGTCACCCGCTCCTGCAACTGCGCCGCGACCACCACCGCCTGCCGCTCCCGCCGGTGCCGGGCGTCGCGCACCCGCAGGTACCACCCGGCGAGAATGGCCACGACCGGCAGGACCCCGCTCCAACCCAGGTCCTGAGGAGAGCCCGGGTGCGCCGGGCGTAGCACGCCGACCGCCAGACAGCTGAGCAGGAGCAGCCCCACCAGGCCGGTGGCGGTGGACCTGGAAGACCGGCGGACCAGCGCGACGATGACGGCCAGCACCGAGGCGATCTCGGCTGTCCCCAGCCCGCTCGCGGCGGAAGGGACCGCGACGGCGGCCAGCCGCAGCACGACCGACCCCACGAGCAGGACCACCATGACACCTACGGCTGCGGCAACCGGCCAGCGAGACGCCAGCAGTGCGAGGGCACAGACCGCGAGGAAGCCCGGCAGCTCCCACCGCCCGTCGTAATGTCCCACCTCGCTCGCCGCCGCCCCGTCCAGGAGCAGCGCGATCACGAGCAGCCCGGCCAGGGGCCAGTTCCAGGTGATCAGACCTCGCCAGTCATGCTTCACGCCGCCATCACCGCAGTCCTCGCATCGGTCCGGATCCCGGGGCAGTCACCGGCGACGACAGTGCCGCAGGTGCACCGATCCGGCGACGACGAACCGTACCCGAGCCGTACAGTCTCCGGTGTCCCTCTGTCGTGTGTGGAGGAGCTGCCCGGGATGGTGGGAACACGGTGGTGACGGCGCCTTTGCTGCGGCAGCTGCCGTGGGTGGTTCTGCTGGCGCTCCTGGCCCTGATCGACGTGCAGATCACCGGGGAACTCGACACCGCGGGCCGGGCGTGGTTGGTCCCCGGCATCGTCGTGACGGCGGCCTTGGCGCTGCTGGCACAGGCGCGGCCGGTCGCCGGGGCGCTGGGTGCCGCGGCAACTCTGGTCGTCTCGACGGGGCTACTGCGGGCAGTCGATGCCGAGACGCTGGGAGGTCTGGCGTTGACCGAGCGCGGCGCCCAGGTGATCGTCATCGTGGCGGTGGTCCGGCGCGTTTCCGCTGTCGTCGCCACCGGCCTCGTCGGATTGGTCCTGGCCGCCGGGGTGGCAGCGAAGCACCTCCGGCCGGAGCACTGGTCGCCACCCGTTGGATCGATGCCCGAGCCGTGGTGGAGTGTCTCGCTGTCGGACATGGCGATGGTGGTGCTGCCGGTGGCATTCGGGTGGTATCTGCGGGGTCGTGACCGGCAGCGGGCCCGCACGAGTCGGGCAGCGGTGATCGCCGTACAGCAGCGGGAGCGGCTCGGCCTCGCGCGGGAACTCCGCGACGTGGTGACGCACCAGGTCACTGCGATGATGGAGCAGGCACGGGCCGCGCAGGAGCGATCCGCGTCGGACCCCGGCGCGGCGGTCGAGGCGCTGCCGGTGATCGAACGCTCCGGCATCGAGGCGCTGGCCGCGATGCGTCACCTGGTCGCCGCGCTGCGCGAGGCCGAACCGGGCGCCGGCCGGACACCGGCACCGCTGACCCGGACCACCGACCTGGCGGCCGACCTTCGGGCGATGACATCAGCCGGTAGTCCGCCGGTCCGACTGACGGTCGATCTGGCCGAACCGGTGGCCGACGAGGTCGCGACCTCGGTGCTGCGCCTCGTCCAGGAGTCCGTGACCAACTCCCGTCGCCACGCCGAGGAGGCACGGGAGATCCTGGCGTCGGTACGCACCGAGCAGGGGCACGTCCGGATCGAGGTCCGCGACGACGGCAGGGCGACCCGGACGATCCGCAGACCTCACGGCGGCTTCGGACTCGTCGGCATGCGGGAACGGGTGCGCCTGCTCGGCGGCCGGTTCACCGCCGGCCGTACGAGCGGCGGCTGGCGGGTGGTCGCCGACGTGCCCCTGCACCGGGCCGAGCGGTAGCACCGGATCAGCGGTGGACCAGGCAACGCACGGTAGCTCCGGGCGGCACTGCACCGACCCGTATCATTCGTGCTCGATGGGCGGTGGACCGTCCGCCTTCCCGGCGCGCTCCGCCAGTGGACTCCGAGAAGCGGTCACGAGGACGGGGACGGTAACCGGTGCGGGTCTTGATCGCCGATGACCAGGAGCTGATGCGCGTCGGGTTCCGGATGATTCTGGAAGCCCAGCCGGACATCACCGTGGTGGCCGACGTCGCCGACGGGCGAGCGGCGGTCGAGGCGGCGCGGCGGCTGCGCCCGGACGTGTGCCTGTTGGACATCCGGATGCCGGGCCTGGACGGACTACAGGTCACCCGGCTGCTCGCGGGTCCCGACGTGGCCGATCCGATCGCGGTCGTCGTCATCACCATGTTCGACGACGACGAGTACGTGGATACCGCCCTGCAGTCGGGGGCGAGCGGGTTCCTGCTCAAGGACTGCGGACCGGCCCTGCTGGTCGAGGCGGTCCGCGCGGCCGTACGCGGCGACGTTCTGGTGGCGCCCCAGGTCACCGTCCGGCTGCTGCGTCATTTCCGGCACCGGCCGCAGATCGGGACGACCGCACCGGTGGAGGCCCTGACGGAGCGGGAGAGCGACGTCGTACGGGCGGTGGCCCGGGGACTGACCAACCAGGAGATCGCGGGCGAACTGTTCGTGGCGGTGTCCACCGTCAAGACCCACCTGGCTGCCGCGCAGTCGAAGCTCGGCGTCCGCAACCGGGTCGAGGTCGCATCCTGGGCGTGGCGAGCCGGTCTGGTCGACGCCTGACGGCACCCGATCGTCGGCCGGGTCGACGCGGTGGCGCCGCCTCCACCTTTCGAATGAGGCGCGGCGCGTGATCTCCGCCCAGCGCCGATCCGATGTCGGCTCACGGCCGGAGGAGGCCGCAGCCTGTGTTCGGCAGTCTCTAGGGCATGAACACGCCGCCGCCGTACGAGGCGAGCCCTGGAGGACTCCACGATGATGGCGCTGCAGGTCCTGCCGTACGCGCCGTGACGGCGTACGACCGGTTCATCTGCTCGTCGACATCGGCTGCCTGACCGACCTTCACCCCACCAGCGCGTGTTCGCACCGTCGCTGTCCCGCACCCCATCGGATCACCGCCGGCACCGTACGACCTCAGAGCTGAAGAGCAGTCGGTGCGGCGGTTCGCCTGAAAGAAGAGAGAAGCAGAACATGGCATTCACGGTCTATCTGGCGCTGTTCGCGGTGGCCGCATCCGCAGCCGTCTTCGTCGTGGCCCGCAAGCGCCTGAGCCTCGCTGCCGCGTCGGGACTGTCGGCGCTCACCTTCCTGGGCATCGCCGCAACCTCGATCATCTGGGTGCAGGTGGCCATCAGCGGCATGGACGGCTGAACGGCTACTGCGGGTCGGTCGGGAACCAGCCGGCCCGACCGAGGGCGCCGGGTAGCCGGTCCTTGCCGAGCTGGTCGCCGATCCACGCCGCCGTCTCGATGACCTTCGTCGGGTCGAGGCCGGTGGGGTGGCCGGAGCGGTGCAGCGCGTACGTGAGGTCCTCGGTGGCCACGTTGCCGGTGGCGGCCGGGGCGAAGGGGCATCCGCCGATTCCACCGACGCTCGCGTCGAGCACGGTCACGCCGGCCTCGACCGCCGCCAAGGCGTTGGCGATGGCGGTGTTGCGGGTGTCGTGGAAGTGGGCGCGCAGCGGCACGCCCGGCGCCGCTGCCGTCACGGCGGAGACCAGGGCCCGCACCTGGGCGGGTACGCCCACACCGATGGTGTCGGCGAGGGCGATCTCGTCGGGTTCGCCCTCGACCAGGCGGCGTGCCAAGTCACCCACGGTCGCTGCGGAGACGTCGCCTTCGAAGGGGCAGCCGAACGCGGCGGCCACGGTCACGCTGGCCCGGACTCCGGCGGCGTGGGCGGCCTTGGCGATGTCGGTCCAGGCGCCGAGCATGGCGTCGACGGAGGCGCCCTGGTTGCGCTGGCTGAAGGTTTCGGTGGCGACCACGACGCAGTTCACCTCGTCCACTCCTGCCGCCAGCGCACGGTCCAGCCCGCGTCGGTTGAGCACCAGGCCGATGTACGATACGTCGCTGCGTCGTGGCACTGCGGCCATCACCGCTTCGGCGTCGGCCATCTGCGGCACCCGGTCGGCGCGGACAAAGGAGACCGCCTCGACCCGTCGGGCTCCTGCCTCGACACAGCGCCGGATCAACTCGATCTTGCTTGCTGTCGACAGGATCTCGGGCTCGTTCTGCAGACCGTCCCGTGGAGACACCTCCACCACCTGAACCACCATATGTATACAATCTCAGACTGTCAGAGCGGCGGCAAGGGTGCCGACGACATGCGGCTCACACGACGGAGGCACGGGTGACGAATGCCGCGGAGGACGCGTACGAGGCGCTGCGGAGCGCGATCCTGAACGGCTCGATCGGCCCGCGCGCCCGCCTGGGCGAGATGGAGTTGTCCCGGCAGTTCGGCGTCAGCCGGACGCCGATCCGGGAGGCACTGCGCAGGCTCACCGCGGAGGGCCTCGTCGTCTTCCAGCCCAACCGTGGGGCGCGGGTCGCCGAATGGTCGCTCGGCGATCTGCAGGACATCTACGAGATCCGCGCCCGGCTGGAGAGCTACGGCGCGGCCCTGGCCGCCAAGCGCATCGACGCCGAGGTCCTGGACCGGCTGGACGCGCTCTGCGACCAGATGGAGGAGTTGGCCCGGCGGATGGGTCCGCAGGACCTGGACCGGATCGCCACCCTCAACGCCGAGTTGCACAACTCGGTCCTGAAGGCCGCCGCCAGCCCTCGGCTCACCTCGCTGCTGTCCGCGGTCGTGGAGGTGCCGCTGGTCGTGCGGGCGTTCCGCCTCTACACGCCGGACGCCCTGGCCCGCAGCATGGCGCACCACCGGGACCTGGTGGCGGCGCTGCGGGCCAGGGACGCAGAGTGGGCGTCGAGCACGATGCGGGCCCACGTGCTGGCCGCCCGGACGGTGCTGTTGGACGGCATGGTGGACCGCCCCGACCTGTGACCGGTCCGCCGGGCCCGCACCCGCCTCCCCGCCGTCGTGGGCGTCAGCTCCCGGGCGCTCCGGGTTTGATGCAGGCCACCTCCCGGTCGGCGCCGATCGGCGTCAGCCGCACCTCGGTCTGTACACATCGGTCCTCACCGACCGGGCAGCGTCCGTGCAGGACACATCCCGGTACGAGCTGGGTCGGACTCAGCGGGTCACCGACCAGCCGGGCCGGGGCCAGTTCCTGGTCGGGATCGACGGGCAGGGCCGCCGCCAGCAGGGCGCGGGTGTACGGGTGCTGTGGATCGGAGAACACCAGCTCGGACGGGCCGGTCTCGACGACCCGCCCCCGGTACATGACGGCGATGCGGTCGCTGACGTACCGGACCGTGTGGATGTCGTGGGAGATGAACAGGTAGCCCATGCCGAGTTCGGCCTGCAGGTCGGCGAGCAGGCGCAGGATCTGGGCGCGGACCGACAGGTCGAGGGAGGACGTGGGTTCGTCCAGCACGACCAGGGACGGCTCGGTCACCACGGCTCGGGCGATGCCGACTCGCTGCTGCTGCCCGCCGCTGAGTTCGCCGGGATACCGTCGTGCCATGTCGGGGGCGAGTCCGACCTGTTCGATCATCTGCGCGACCCGGTCACGGCGCTGTGGTGTGGTCATCGCAGGCCGGTGGATGGCCAGTGGTTCGCCGATGATGTCGGCCACCCGCATCCGGGGGTTCAGCGACTCGAACGGCTCCTGGAAGATGATCTGTATCTTCGCGCGGAGCTTGCGCATCTCGGCGGCGGGCAGCGCGAGCATGTCGGTGCCGTCGAAGCGTACCGATCCCCGGGTCGGTTCGATCAGGCGCAGTGCCAGCCGCCCCAGCGTCGACTTGCCGGATCCGCTCTCGCCGATGACCGCCACGGTCTCTCCGGCGTCCACCGAGAGCGACACGTCGTCCAGCGCGTAGACCCGCGTGCTGCCGCCGACGTGGAACTCCTTGCTGACGTTGGTCAGCTCCAGCAGACTCACTGCGCTGCCTCCTTCTCCTGGGGCAGGTGACACCAGTACGTCCGGCCGGAGGTCTGGGTCACCGCGGCCGGGACCACCTGGGCGCACGGTTCGAAGGCGTGCGGGCAGCGGTCCCGGAAGGGGCATCCGGACGGGTAGTCGATCAGGTCGGGCAGTCGACCGGTGAGGTGCACCAGCGGCTGACCGGGCCGGGGAATGGCGCGGATGAGCGCCTGGGTGTACGGGTGGCGGGGGTCCTTGAGGACCTCCCGGACGGTGCCGTGTTCGATGACCTTGCCGGCGTACATGACGACGACCCGGTCGCAGTACTGCGCGACGACACCGAGATCGTGGGTGACCAGGAGCATCGAGCGGTCGTGTTCGCGGACCAGGCGGCGGATGAGGTCCAGGATCTGCCGTTGCACGGTCAGGTCCAGGCCGGTGGTCGGTTCGTCGGCGATCACGAAGGTCGGGTTGAGCAGCATGGCCATGGCGATCACCACGCGTTGGGCCATGCCGCCGCTCAACTGGTGGGCGTAGCCGTCGAGGACCCGGTCCGGTCCGGCGATGCCGACGTCGGTGAGGGCGGTACGGGCCCGGTCCCGGACCTCGCCGTCGGCCTTGACCCCGTGCGCGGCCATGATGGTGGCGAACTGCCGGTGGATGCGCATCACCGGGTTCAGGGCGCTGAACGGGTTCTGGGCGATGAAGCCGATCTCCTTGCCGCGTAGTCGGCGCAGCTCGGTGCGGCGCAGGCCGAGCAGGTCGACCCCGTCGAAGCGGGCGGTGCCCTCGACCACCCGGCCGGGGGGCCGGACCAGGCCGAGGATGGACCGGATGGTCACCGACTTGCCGCATCCGCTCTCGCCGACGACGCCGACGATCTCGGCCCGGTCGACGTGGAAGTCGACGCCGTTGACCGCGTGGACCAGGCCGTCGGGTGTGTCGAACCGGGTGGTCAGGCCGTTGACCTCCAGCAGGCGTCCGGCGGAGCCGTCGGACGGCGGCGGGGTGGGCCGACTGTCGGGTCGTCGTCGCGCGTTGAGCAGGCTCATCGTTGCCTCGCCCGGCCGAAGGTGTCCTGCAGTTCGTCGCTGATGGCGTTGAAGCAGAGCACGGTGAGGAAGATGGCGAGTCCGGGAAAGACCGAGACCCACCACTGGCCGGTCGTCATGTTCTGCGCTCCTGTCTGGATCATCGCGCCCCAGCTCGCGTCGGCGGCGTTGATGCCGATGCCGAGGAAGGAGAGGGAGGCGATCACGACGATCGAGTGCGCGACCGCCAGTGACGCCTGGGCCAGGATGATGCCGGTCATGTTCGGCAGGACGTGCCGGAACATCACGCGCGGCCCGGTCGCGCCGATGGCGTGGGCCGCCTCGATGTAGCGGCTCTCCCGGATGGTCAGTCCCTCGCTGCGGACCAGTCGGACGAAGCGGGGGACGTTGATGATGGCGATGGCGACGACGACGTTCTCGATGTTGTTGCCCATCAGCGCGACCAGGGCGATGGCCAGGATCAGCAGCGGGAACGCCTGGAAGACGTCGAGGGCCCGGACGACCCGTTCGCCCCACGGTCCGCGGTGCAGGGCGGCGAGCCCGAGCAGCACGCCGATCACGAGTGAGATCAGCATGCCGGCGAGGGCCAACGGGATGTCCACCCCGGCGGAGGCCACCAGGCGGCTGAACACGTCGAGGCCGAACTTGTCGGTGCCCATCCAGTGCTCGCCGTCGGGGGCGGTGAGGGTGTTGGTGGAGGGTTCCGCCGGGTCGTGCGGCAGTGGAGCGAGATAGGCCGCGGCGAGCATGCTGGTCAGGATGGTGCCGGGCACCCACAGTCGCCACCGTCGGTGGCCCCGGGGTCGTTTCTTGGTCGTCGGGGCGGTGACCGTGGTGGGGTCGGCGGCCAGGGTCTCAGTCATAGCGCACCCTCGGGTCGAGCGCCGCGACCAGGATGTCCAGCGCGGTGAAGGCCAACAGGGTCCCGAGTCCGGCGGCCAGGATGAAGCCCTGCACGGCCGGGATGTCGAGCTGGAGGATCGAGTCGATCGCCCACTCGCCGAAGCCACCCCAGGAGAAGATGGTCTCGATGATGGCCGCGCCGCCGAGCAGCGCGGCGAGGAGGATGCCGCCGTAGGTCAGGATCGGGGTCCGGGCCTGGCGGAAGGCGTACGCGAGGACGGTGCGCTCGCGCAGGCCGCTGGCGCGGGCGAATTCGACCTGTTTGGACTCCAGGGCCGGCACCAGGGAGGCGTACGTGCTGCGGGCGAAGTACGCGGAGTAGTAGATGCCGAGCGTGAGGACGGGCAGCACGGAGTGCGCCACCGCCGATCGGAAGGTGCCCATGTCACCGGCGAGCAGGGAGTCCAGCAGCAGCGCCCCGGTCACGGTCGGCGGTGGTTCGTCCATCAGACCGAGTCGTCCGACCGGTGCCGGCGCCCACCCGGCGAGATAGAAGAGCAGGTAGATCAGGAGCAGCGCCAGGAAGAAGTCGGGGATGGACTGGAAAGTGGTGACGACGAAGCGGGAGGTGCGGTCGGCGACCGTGCCCTTGCGGTAGGCGCCCAGTGTGCCGAGGCCGATGCCGAGGAGTGCGGCGAGGGTCAGGGAGAGGAACACCAGTTCCAGGGTCGCCGGGGCGAACCGCAGGATCTCGTCGAGGATGGGCCGGTCGGTGTAGTAGGACGAGCCGAGGTCGCCTTGGACCAGGTTGCCGAGGTAGGTGACGAAGCGTTCCCACAGGGGCTGGTCCAGGCCGAGTCGGCGTTCGATCTCGGCCAGTTCCGTCGGGGAGGCGGCCGGCCCGGCGATGACGCCGGCCGGGTTGCCGGGCAGTGCGTTGACCAGCAGGAATGCCAGCACGATGACGGAGAGCAGGCCGACCGGGAGGAAGAGGATCCGTCGGCGGGCGTATCTGAGGACCCGCATCACGCACCTCCCGGTTCGAGCAGGGTGGTCGCCTCGTCCAGGGTCAGGACCTGTGCGTACTTGGCGCCGAGGTCGAACAGGGCGGCCTCGTGCGGGCGTGGGTCCCGGTCGAGGCAGGCGTCGGCGACGACGAGTGGCACGTAGCCGTGCTGCAGCGCGTCCACGGCGCTCGCCCGGACGCATCCGCTGGTCGAGGCGCCCGCGATAAGCAGGGCGTCCACTCCCATGACGCGCAGGGTGCTGGCGAGGCTGGTGCCGAAGAAGGCGCTGGCGTACTGCTTGGTCACGACCGCCTCGCCGGCGGCGGGTGCCAGGGCCGGCGGCGCGGCGGCGAGTTCGCTGCCGCGTTCGAAGACCCGCAGGGCGGGCACCTTGCGGGCGAACAGGCCGCCGTCGATCCCGCCGGGGGCGAGCTCGACCCGGGTGTGGATCACCGGGACGCCGTGGCGTCGGGCGGCGTCGAGCAGGACCGTGCAGGCCCGCAGGGCCGGCGGGTTCTCGTCGCCGGCATAGAGGGGGGAGGCCGGGTCGAGGTAGGCGCGCACCAGGTCGACGATGAGGAGCGCGCGGCGGGTGCCGTGGCCCAGGTCGCCGCCGAAGCCGGCGTCGCGGTAGTCCGCGTGGAGGTCATTCACCGTGTCCGCCTCTAGATGACGCCGCTGGCACGCAGTTCGTTGATCTCGGCCTTGGCCAGGCCGACGATGTCGGTCAGCACCTGGTCGGTGTGTTCGCCGAGGCGGGGGCCGGTCCATTTGACCCGGCCGGGTGTCCTCGACAGTCGCGGTACGACGTTCTGCATCGGGAACTCGCCGAATTCGGGGTGTTCGACTCGGACGATGGCTTCGCGAGCGGCGAAGTGCTCGTCGTCGAGCATCTCCGGAGCGCGGTAGACGCGGCCGACCGGGACGTCGTGTTTGATCATGACGGCCATCAGGTGTTCGGTGTCGTGCCGGCCCGACCACTCGGCGATGATCGCGTCGAGTTCGCCCTGGTGGTGGCCTCGGGCGGCGTGGGTGGCGAAGCGGGGGTCGGTGCTCAGTTCGGGCATGTCCATGGCCGCGGCCAGGCGCCGGAAGACGGTGTCCTGGTTGGCGGCGATGAGCAGCAGGCCGTCGTCGCGGGTGGGATAGACGTTGGAGGGTGCGATGTTCGGCAGGATCGCGCCGGTGCGTTCGCGGACGTGGCCGCCGAGCGTGTACTCGGGCAGCAGCGACTCCATCATCGCCAGGACCGCCTCGTAGATCGCCGAGTCGACGATCTGGCCGCGACCGCTCTGGTCGCGTACCCGCAGGGCCATCACCGCACCCAGGGCGGCGAAGGTGCCGGCGAGGGAGTCGCCGAGGCTGACGCCCACCCGGCTGGGCGGGGTCTGCGGGTCGCCGACGACGTAGCGCAGGCCGCCCATCGCCTCGCCGACCGAGCCGTAGCCGGGTCGGCTGGAGTACGGTCCGGTCTGGCCGAAGCCGGAGACGCGCACCATGACCAGGCCGGGGTTGTCGGCGGACAGGTCCTCGTAGCCGAGGCCCCAGCGTTCCATCGTCCCGGGTCGGAAGTTCTCGACCACCACGTCGCTCTGCGCGATCAGCTGTCGGGCGACCGCCTGGCCCTCGGGTGTGCGCAGGTCGACGGTGATCGACTTCTTGTTGCGGGCGACGATCGGCCACCACAGTGACTTGCCGTGTGGCTTCTCCTGGCCCCACTCGCGCATCGGGTCGCCCTGGCGCGGCGGCTCGCACTTGATGACGTCGGCGCCGAAGTCGGCCAGCAGTTGGCTGCAGAAGGGGCCCGCGAGCAGGGACCCGAACTCGATCACGCGCACGCCGTGGAGCGGTCCTTCGTGGTGCGTATCGCTAGACATGGACACCTCTCATAGCAGCCACCCGACTGGGTGTTTGTATACAATAGTTCTGCGTCACCCGCTGTCAACAGCGGCTTTTACCGGCCAGAGCCAAAGCTGATTCCCGTGATGAACCTCCGTGCATACAGGACGGTCAGTGCGGTGCCATGCGGGTCACCCGCCGAGCCGGCGGCCGAGCAGTCGCCCGAACGCCAACGCCGGGGTCACCGCCATTCCCCCGCAGAACGCGGCGCCGCTGGTGGCTCCCATGCCGATGGCCTCACCGACGGCGTAGAGACCGGCGACGACCCCGCCGTCGTCGCGGCGTACCCGGAAGGTGGGGTCGACGTCCAGGCCGCCGAAGCTGCAGAGCAGCGCGGCGGCCGACCGCACCGCGTAGAAGGGCGGCCGGGCCACCCGGTGGTCCAGGGCGCGTCGGCCCAGCGGGTCGACGCCCCGGTCGACCGCCAGGTGGTACGCCCGCACGGTGCGCCGCAGGCCGTCCGGATCGATTCCCGCCCGCACGGCCAGGTCGGTGAGGTCGTCGGCGACCCAGGCGACGTCCCCCTGCCGCGCCTGGGCGCGCAGCCCGTCCGGCCCCCACGCGGGCACCAGGGGTGACCCGGCGTCGACGGCCGCGTCGTCGCAGACGATCCAGAACGCGGCTCCCGGCTGGCTCTGCACGGCCCGCTCGTGACGCGTGACGTCGCCGAGATCCTCGGCCACGAACCGGTCGCCGTCGGCGTTGACCCAGATCTCCCGGGGTGCGCGTTCGGCGGGCGCCAGATGCGCCACCTCGGACCAGAAGTCCACCCGGCCCGGCGTCGAGCGACGTTCGAGCAGGCCGAGGCGCGGGGTGTGCAGGTCGGCGAAGCGGACGGTGGCACCCAGCGGCGTCGCCATCTCGACCGCGTCGCCGGTGGAGGTGGGCTCGGCGTTGGTCACCAGGCGGGGTGCGCCCGGGGTCACCGCGGAGAACATCTGCGGGTTGGCCCCGTACCCGCCCGACGCCAGCACCGTGACGCCGGCGCGCAGCTCGCGGTCACCCTCGGGGGTGCGTACGACGGCGCCGGTGACGGTGCCGCCCTCGGTGGTCAGTCGCAGGGCGCGCGAGCGCAGCCGCAGGGTGACCCGGCCGGCGTCCACCTGCGCGGCGAGCAGTGGTCGTAGCGTCTCGCGGATCGAGCGGCCCCGGTCGACGCCCCAGTAGGTGCGGGGTCGGGAGTACGGCGAGTGCCCGTGGTAGAGCACCGGCATACCGGGTGCGAACGGGAAGCCGTTCTCGTCGAGCCAGTCGACGACGCCGGGTGCCTCGTCGACGGCCAGGCGGATCAGGGCGGGGTCGCCGTGGCCGTGCCCGATGCGCTGCACGTCGGCGAAGTGCCGGTCCGGGTCGTCGTCGATGCCGGCGGCGCGTTGCCGACGGGTGCCGGCGGCGCTCATGTGCCCGGCGGAGACCCGCAGGGTGCCGCCGATGTCGGTGCCGGTGTCGACCAGGTCGACCCGGAG
The DNA here is from genome assembly GCF_004307965.1 of Verrucosispora sp. SN26_14.1. Lineage (NCBI taxonomy): Bacteria > Bacillati > Actinomycetota > Actinomycetes > Micromonosporales > Micromonosporaceae > Micromonospora > Verrucosispora sp. SN26_14.1. The sequence continues at coordinate 17,053 of NZ_SISL01000056.1, forward strand.
CCCGGCCCGGGCCGCCTCGATCGCGCAGGGCAGACCTGCGGTGCCGGCACCGATCACCAAAACGTCGGCGTGGCCGGTCACGGTGTCCGCCCGGATCCGGTGACGAAGGAGACCACTGCGGCGGCGAACTCCTCCGGCACCCGCCACGGCAGTTGCCCGGTGGTGTCGGTCAGTTGGATCGACGTCGCGTCCGGACGGATCAGCCGGGCGATGTCGTCGCAGTGGGCGAGCATGTCGCGTGCCGCGGTGAGCAGCAGGACCGGGCAGGGTGCGGTGCGCAGCGGCTCGGTCGGGTCGTAGCGGAAGGCGGCGCGGTAGGCCCAGTTGTACCGGTCGAACACCGAGGCGATGTTGGCCACCGCGAGGTTGACCAGCTCCGGTGGCTGTTCCCAGATGTCCAGGTAGCGCGCCCAGAGGTCGCGAAGATGCTGGCCGGACGGGTCGATCGGCTTGTCCGGCGCCCAGGTGGCACCCAACTGTTCGCGTTCGGCCCGGTCGAGCACGAGGCCGGACAGGATCGCGTGGGTGACCCGGCCGGGCGTGGCCAGGTCGGTGACCGCCAGCGCCAGGGAGGCGCCGGTGTGCTGTCCGGCGACGGCGAACTCGTCGATGCCCAGCGCGTCGACGGCGTCGAGCAGAAGGCGCGCGTAGCCGGGGATGTCCGGGGGCTCGGGCGGCGGGTCGGACTGCCCGTACCCGGGGGTGTCGAAGGCGTACGCGCGCAGTGATCGGCCGAGCGCGGGCATGGCCGGCGCGAAGACGTTGGAGGCCTGCGGCGACTCGTGCAACAGCACGAGGGCCGGTCCCCGGGTGCCGCTGCTGCGGTAGTGGATCTGGGACCCCTGCGGGCCCACGTATCCGCGCATGTCACTCCCCTCGCTCGATCGGTGGGGTGGGCGGCGGGGGCCGCCGCTTCGGGGCCGTGGACCGCGCGGAGCGTCGTTTCGGGCTCCCGCCGGGTGCGGGCGACGCGGGGCGGTCGACCTCGACGGTGCTCTCCCCGACCGGGTCCGGCCGGTCCTCCACCCGGGTGGCCTCGGGTTCCGGTCCGGCGTCGTCGGGTCCTTCGGCCGCGCGGGGGTGCCGGTCGGTCGGTGGGGTGTCCCGGACGAGGTGGGCCGGCACGGCGGGACGACCCACGACGGTCGCGGCGATCGTGCCGCCGGTCGCCGCGACCGCCCGTCGGGCGCTGTCCACCGCCGCCGTCACCGAGGCCATGTCGCCGATGAAGGAGACCGTGACGAGACCGTCGCCGATGCGGCTGACGCCGATCACCGTCACCTCGGCTGCCTTGGTCATCACGTCGACGGCGACGATCGAGGCAGCCAGTCCGCGCGTCTCGACCATGCCGAGCGCACCCGCATTCCACAGGTCCACGTCAGTCCTTCACATAGTTGACCCACGCCTCGGTCTCCAACCGGTCGACGATCGCGACGATGGTGGAGTCCACGGGCGCCTGGCTGGATTGCCGTTCCGCCAGTCGTGCGGCACTGCCGCAGGCGACCAGGACGACCTCGCCCCGGCCCGCGCCGACGGTGTCGACGGCGACGTACGGCTCCACGGCGTGTCCCTCACCCAGGGGCGTGACGACGAGCAGCTTGGCGCCGGTCAGCGTGTCGGCCTTGATGGTGCTGACCACCGACCCGATCACCCGGGCGATACGCATACCGGATCACCTCGTTCCTCTATCGCCGGGACCAGGGCGTCTTCTCGAAGGCCTGCCGGACGGCCTGCCGGGCCGACTCGATCTCGGCGTGCAGCCCGGAGACCCACAACCGACCGAACTGGCCGACGCCGCGCACGTCCACGATCTTGACGTCGGCGGACTTCTCCACCTCGTTGCCGACGGCGGAGATGTAGGCGGCCGGCTGGCACTCCACCACCAGCATCGACTCGCCGGCCACCAGCAGGGAGCCCTTCTTCGACCGGTTGACCAGCTGCGCCTGATAGGCGTCGATGTTGGAGACGACCTTCGCCGAGACCAGTTCCGCGGGCTGTGCGTCGGCCTCGGTCATCCCGAGCAGGTCGAGGATGGTGCGACCGGCCTGGCGTACGGCGTCCTGCGACATCGAGTGCAGTTCCGTCATGCCGTACTGGCGCTCGACGACCTGGGAGCCGGGCCGGACCCCAGCGCCCTTGACGGCCGCGTCGACCAGGGCGTACACGTCGCTGCCGGGCGAGATCTCCAGGAAGAGCTGGGACATCCCCTCGACGACCGGGTCACCGGACATCACGCTGCCGAGCAGTGCGGCCATCTGTGGCTGGAGTCGGTCGACGAAGGCGTACGTGCGCAGCTCGACCTCGCTGCCGGCCATGTCAGCGCCGACCCACGAGCAGCGAGAGGGTGCCACTGCGCCGACGTTCGCCGCTCTGCAGGACGCGACCGGTCGGCGTGCTGACCTCCTCGACGCACTCGCGTTTGCAGGACAGCTCCGAGCAGTCGCCGGTGAATCCGGCGTCCCGGGCGGCCTGGAGGAGATCCATGTCCCGCATCGGGCCCCAGAACGGCTCGTTGTTGTTCCAGGTGTCCCAGTCGATGAGGAACTGCACCAGCGGGTCGAGTCCGGCGTAGCCGGGGAAGTCCGCGTGGATCATCATGCCCCCGGGGGCGAGTAGCCGGTGGCACTCGCGCAGGATGGCGCGTACCGCGTCCGGCGGCACCTCGTGCAGCACGATGTGCGAGACGATCAGGTCGAAGTGCCCGTCCGGGAACGAGGTCGCCTCGGCGTTCTGCTGCGAGAAGTGCACCTTGCGGCCGAGTGACTCGGCGCGGGCGTGGCCATAGCGCAGCAGGGCCGCGCCGACGTCGATGCCGTGCACCTCGGCGTTCGGGTAGGCGTCGACGTAGGGCAGCGTCGAGTTGCCCACCCCGCAGCCGATCTCCAGGATCCGCTTCGGGCGGAAGTCCCGGTGGGACTGCTTGAGGTAGTTGTTGACCACGGACTGGCCGTAGTCGTCGTTGAGGGCACCCATCTGGCCCATGGCGTAGACGTAGACGCCCCGGTCGTAGAGGGCTCCGGCGGTGAGGTCGTCCGCCACGTACTCACCCCGGTAGCCGCCGGGCATGGCGTGGATGTCGATGCCCCAGAAGTACCAGGGCAGTTCGAAGGCGGGATCCAGGTCGAGGGAGCCGAGCCCCCGTTCCGCCCGCTGCGCGCGGGCGGCCAGGTCGTCCCACTGCCGGGCGATGCTGTCGGCCACCACGTTCCAGAGCAGGTCCTGGCTCGCCCGGCGCACGGAACTCCAGAGCTGGTAGTACGGCTCCGGTTCCATGGCGCGGCGGACCGCCTCCCGGTCCCGGGGTGCGACGCCCATCTCCTGTTGGTAGCGGGGGGCGACGCGGTGGGCGTACAGCTCCCGGACCCCGGGGGTCACCTCGGTGGAGATGTGCGACTTCAGTGCCCGGACGAAGTTCTCGCGTGCGAGTTCGTCGTGGTTCTCGCGGGGCAGGACACCGTGCTCCTGCTGCGTCATTTCCCCTCCCCCACCTGTGCGAAGGCCTGCCGGATGACCTCCCGGTAGGACTCCGGGGTCTCCTCCCGCACGATCTCCTCGCGCCACTCGTAGAAGACCCGCAGCACCCGGGCGACGAACGCCGCCGCCTCGGTGTCGCGGGCCTGCGCGTCGGCGTCGGAGACCGGGTAGGCGTCCACGGCGCCGCGCTCGACCACCCGCCGGTCGGCGAGGATCTGTTCCAGGGTCGTCAACCGTTCCCGCAGCACCCACACCTCGGAGGAGAGGGTGACCACGGTCGAGACGAGGGCCTCCATGCCCGGTTCGGCGAAGAACTGCGGGCGGGCGCCCTTCGCCTTCTTGGGCAGCGACTGCCCGGGCAGCGGTTGCGCCTGGTCGGGGCGGCCCACTCCCGGTCCGCCGAACGCACCCAGAGCCTTGAGCGTCTCGTTGGCCACCGTCGAGGCGTCGGCGTCCGGGTTCGCCGACAGCACGGCGGCGGCGACGGTACGGATGGTCCGTTCCGCCTCTTCCTCGGCGCTGGTGCAGCCGCACGAGCAGTCGTCGGCGTCGCCGCACCCGGCGCCCGTGCCGCCGGAAC
>NZ_SISL01000560.1:0-3430 GCF_004307965.1 Verrucosispora sp. SN26_14.1
ACCCGACGCCCGCCGGGTCGCCCTCCGGCGGGCCGCTCCACGAGGCGGCCGATCTGACCCAGGTCCGGCGGTCGGCGTTACGGGAGACCGCCGACCTGCTCGCCGACACCGTCGCCTCCGGCGTACGCACCCTGGCCTTCGTCCGGTCCCGCCGAGGGGCCGAGGTGGTCGCCACCAGCACCCGGCGCAGCCTCGACGAGGCGGTCCCCGGGCTGGGCGACCGGGTCGCCGCGTACCGGGGCGGCTACCTGCGCGAGGAACGCCGGGAACTGGAACGCGCGCTGCTGCACGGCGACCTGCTCGGGCTCGCCTCGACCAACGCCCTGGAGCTGGGCGTCGACCTGATCGGCCTGGACGCGGTGCTGATCTGCGGATATCCCGGCACCCGGGCGTCGCTGTGGCAGCAGGCCGGACGGGCCGGGCGATCCGGCCAGGAGGCGCTCGCCGTGCTGATCGCCCGGGACGACCCGCTCGACACCTACCTGGTGCACCATCCGGAAGCGGTGTTCGGGGCACCGGTGGAGGCCACCGTGCTCGACCCGGCGAACACGTACGTGCTCGGGCCGCAGTTGGCCTGCGCCGCGGCCGAGGCCCCGCTGACCGACGCCGACCTGGCACTCTTCGGTGACGGCGCGAAGGAGACGGTCGCGGCGCTGGTCGAGGCGGGCGCGCTGCGGCAGCGGCCGACCGGCTGGTACTGGCGGCACCGCGAGCGCCCCCAGGTGGACCTGCGCGGCGACGGCGGCGCACCGGTCTGCGTGGTGGAGGCGGCGACCGGTCGGCTGCTCGGCACCGTCGACGGCGGCTCGGCGCACTTCCTGCTGCACTCCGGGGCGGTCTACCTGCACCAGGGCGTGTCGTACGTGGTCGACTCGCTCGATCTGGACGACGGGTGCGCGCTGGTGCACCCCGAGGAGCCGGACTGGTCCACGCACGCGCGGGACGTCACCTCACTGTCGGTGGTGTCGGTGCGTTCGTACGTCGACGCCGGACCGGTCGGGCTGTTCCTCGGCGAGGTGGACGTCACCAGCCAGGTGGTGTCGTACCAGCGGCGGCGGATCGCCACCGGCGAGGTCATCGACACCCGTCCGCTGGACCTGCCGGCGCGGGAGCTGCGTACCGTCGCGGTCTGGTTCACCCTCTCCCCCGGGTCGCTGGCGGCAGCCGGGGTGGACCCGGCCGACGTGCCGGGCGGGCTGCACGCCGCCGAACACGCCGCGATCGGGCTGCTGCCGCTGGTGGCCACCTGCGACCGGTGGGACATCGGCGGGTTGTCCACGGCGGTGCACCCGGACACCGAGGCCCCGACGGTCTTCGTCTACGACGGCCACCCCGGCGGCGCGGGCTTCGCCGAGCGGGCGTACGGCATGGCGTCGTCCTGGCTACGCGCCACCCGGGACGCGATCGCCGAATGCGGCTGCGAACACGGCTGCCCCTCCTGCGTGCAGTCGCCGAAATGCGGCAACGGCAACAACCCGCTCTCCAAGCCGGACGCGATCACGGTGCTGAACGTGGTGCTGGCGAACCTGCCGGAATGACCGGGCAGGCATGAGATCCGGCCGCTTCGGGCATTGATGGCTGGGAGCGCTTCCATCGAGCGCCGTGATCATCGTCCGTCGTCGCCGCACATGGAGGAGGAGCCGTGGCCGACACCATCGCCGAGACCGTCGAGCTGCTCTACACCATCGACCAGGAGCAACTCGACATCGACCAGCAGATCGCCCTCGGTACGGCGCTCGCCACCCTGGCCCAGGCCGAACGGCTGGACCAGATCAACGAGCGACTGCGTACCATCCACCAGCTCCTCACCACCTGGACCCACCGGTCGGCTGTCGACGGCGTCCGCTGACCTGACACTCAGCGCCGGGCCGCTTGCCGAGCTGTGCGACACTCCGGCGCACCACGAACGAGGAGATTCTGATGCAGCTCGACAGCCTGCAGGCGCAGCACCAGTTCCACATCCGCCAGCGGTTGCGTTTCATGGTCAACCAGTACGAGGTGCACAGCGTCGCGCCGGACGGCTCCGAGGGCGGTCTGCTGGCCTTCGCGCAGCAGAAGCGGCTCGCCTTCAAGGAACAGGTGACCATCTACACCGACGACTCCAAGCAGCAGCCGCTGCTCGGGTTCAAGGCCCGTCAGCGTCTCGACCTCGGTGCCACGTACGACGTCACCGACCACGCCGGCACCCCGATCGGGCTGTTCCGCAAGGATTTCGCGCAGTCCCTGCTCCGCTCGACGTGGCACGTCGAGCAGGCCGGCCTGCCGAACATCGTCGGCCAGGAGCGCAGCATGCCGGTGGCGGTGCTGCGCCGGTTCGCCGAGTCGCTGTCCTGGCTGCCGTACCACTTCGACTTCGTCGCCGGCGGCCAGCCGGTCTTCTCGGTGGTGAAGAAGTGGGGCCTGCGTGACCGCTACGTCGTCGAGATCCACCACCCGCAGATCGACCGCCGTCTGGTGATCGCCATGGCCGTCGCACTCGACGCGCTCCAGGGCCGCTGACCTCGACGTAGTGGCCCTACGGCGGCACGGGCGCTCGCGCCACGGGCCTCGGCGGCACGGGTCCGCGCGTCCCTGACCTCGTCGTCGTGCGGAGCCTCGTCGTCGTGGCCTCGTCGTCGTGCGGGCCTCGTCGTCGTGCGGGCCTAGCTGGCACGTGGAGCCTCGGCGTCGGCGCGGCCTCGTCGTCATCGCTCTCGGCGTCGGGGAGCCGGCTCGCCGTCCGCCGGTGGCCGAGCCGGCTCCCCGGCCGACGTGCTCCCGACGTGTTCCCGCGCCGGTGGTAACCGCTCACCCCCGCATCGGGCCGGCCCGGGAGGTGGCCGTGGCGAGCCGGGAGATCCCGGGCAGCGGACGCACCGCCACCTCGGCGGTGACCAGCACGTCGATCCCGTCGACCCGGCACCGGACCAGCCTGGCACCGTTGGCGACGACGAGTTCGGCGGCTCGGGCACACGCCTGCGACTCGTCGTGCAGCGCCCGGCCCGCTCCGGCGAGCGCACCGAAGTCGGCCGCGACCCGTGCCTGGTGACGCGCCACCCGCGCAGCGCCGATACCCGCGCCGAAGATCCCACTGATCACGAAGATCAGCCCGACCGCGAGCAGGCAGACGGTCACCCCGCCTCGGTCACGCCCGCCGACGCGCCGCCCACACCGAGACGATGCCCCGGCGAAAGGGTTCGGGCGCCGGGCGACCGTCACGGCCTCGGCTCCGGGATTCCGGGCTCGACGGCCGCCACCGCCGTGGCCTCGACGACGATCGCGGGCAGGTCGGTGCCGAGGGCACGCACCGGGGCGCGCACGGTCACCCGGACCACCTCGTCGTCCACGACGACGGCCACCTCCGCGCCGGGAGGCGCGTACCGGTGAGCGGCGCTCTCGCCCGGTTCGCCCCGGGAGGCGGCGAGTGCCGCCTCCCGGGCCGCGTCCAGGC
>NZ_SISL01000561.1:0-3430 GCF_004307965.1 Verrucosispora sp. SN26_14.1
AGCCAGGTCCGCGGTGGTGCCGGTCCGCGCGGCGGGTACGCCGGCCGGGCCGGTGCTCTCGGGTGGCTGCGGGGCGGTGGTGGGGGGCGTGGACACGACGACGGCTCCGAGGGGTGTAGTCGCGGCGGTTCTGGCAAAGGTGCGAGCGTGACGCTGCGTGCCGTCAAGAGTACGGGGAGACCGGCTGTTGCGTATTCGTGCACGTGGAAACGTTCCCAGGGACCGTGGCGAGCGCGACCGATGGTGATTGCTGTGCCCCTTGTCACCGAATGTTCCCGGGGCTCACGACGTTCGCTTAGCCTTCGCCCACCGATCGGAAAAGTCCCTTGGATTAGCAGTGTTCGATCCCGGGGAAATCGAAAACTGAACCTTCGTTAAGTGTCAGTCCGGGCGCGTGGGAGGCTTTGGTGACGCAGGAAACGGTCGAACACAAGTACGTCTACGACTTCGCCGAGGGCAACAAGGACCTCAAGGATCTGCTCGGCGGCAAGGGTGCCAATCTGGCCGAGATGACCAATCTCGGCCTGCCGGTTCCGCCCGGCTTCACCATCACCACCGAGGCGTGCCAGGCGTACCTCGCCACCGGCGCGGAGCCCGACGGGTTGGCCGACCAGATCGCGCGTCACCTGGACTCCCTGGAGCGGGGCATGGGCCGGCGGCTCGGCGACCCGGACGATCCGCTGCTGGTCTCGGTGCGCTCCGGGGCGAAGTTCTCCATGCCCGGGATGATGGAGACCGTCCTGAACGTCGGGCTCAACGACCGCTCCGTGGTGGGCCTGGCCCGGCAGGCCGGTGCCTCCACCGGTCCGGCCGCCTCCGGCGGCAACGCAGATTCGGCCGTCTCCGGCGGCAACGCCGACCCGGCCACCTCCGGCGGCAGTGACAGGTTCGCCTGGGACTCCTACCGCCGACTGATCCAGATGTTCGGCAAGACCGTCTGCGACGTGCCGGGGGAGGAGTTCGAGCAGGCGCTCGACGACGCCAAGCGCGCCCGGAACACCACCGACGACCTCGACCTGGACGCGGACGACCTGCGGGGACTCGTCGACACGTACAAGAAGATCTTCCGGAAGCACACCGGGCGGGACTTCCCGCAGGAGCCGCGCGAGCAGCTCGACCTGGCCATCCGCGCGGTCTTCGACTCGTGGAACGCGGAGCGGGCGGTGGTCTACCGGCGGCAGGAACGCATCCCCGCCGACCTCGGCACCGCCGTCAACGTGGTGGCGATGGTCTTCGGCAACCTCGGGCCGGACTCCGGCACCGGGGTCGCCTTCACCCGCGACCCGGCCAGCGGCGCGCAGGGCATCTACGGCGACTACCTGGCCAACGCCCAGGGCGAGGACGTGGTGGCCGGCATCCGCAACACCGTGCCGTTGCAGGAACTGGAACGGATCGACCGGACGTCCTACGACGAACTGCTCGACTACATGGCCCGGCTGGAGCGGCACTACCGGGACCTGTGCGACATCGAGTTCACCATCGAGCACGGCAAGCTCTGGATGTTGCAGACCCGGGTCGGGAAGCGGACCGCCGCCGCCGCGTTCGTCATCGCCGGTCAGCTCGTGGACGAGGGGCTGATCGACCTGGACGAGGCGCTGCACCGGGTCAACGGCGCCCAACTGGCCCAGCTGATGTTCCCCCGCTTCCAGCTCGACCACGAGTTCCAGGCGGTCGCCACCGGCATCGGCGCCTCGCCGGGTGCCGCCGTCGGTGCGGTCGTCTTCACCTCGACCCGTGCCGTGGAGCTGGCCGCCGAGGGCCAGGACCTGATCCTGGTCCGCCGGGAGACCAACCCGGACGACCTCAACGGCATGATCGCCGCACGGGGCATCCTCACCTCGCGTGGCGGCAAGACCAGCCACGCCGCCGTGGTGGCCCGGGGGATGGGCAAGACCTGCGTCTCCGGCGCCGACGAGCTGGACATCGACGTACCCGGCCGGCGGTTCACCGTGGCCGGGCGAACGGTCACCGAGGGCGACGTGGTCTCCATCGACGGCACCACCGGCAAGGTGTACCTGGGTGAGGTGCCGGCCACGCCCTCCGAGGTGGTGCAGTACTTCGAGGGCGAACTCGACCCGGAGAGCACGGACGACGCGCTGGTCCGGGCCGTACACCGGATCATGTCGCACGCCGACGCCGCGCGGCGGCTGGCGGTACGCACCAACGCCGACACCGCCGTCGACGCGGCGCGGGCCCGGCGCTTCGGTGCCGAGGGCATCGGGCTCTGCCGCACCGAGCACATGTTCCTCGGCGACCGCCGTGAGCTGGTCGAACGGCTCATCCTGGCGCGCGAGGCGGACGAACGGGAGCAGGCCCTGGCCGCGCTGCTGCCGTTGCAGCGGGCGGACTTCGTGGAGATCTTCCGGGAGATGGACGGGCAGCCGGTCACCGTCCGGCTGATCGACCCGCCGCTGCACGAGTTCCTGCCCCCGCTGGAACAGCTCGCGGTCGACGTGGCGGTCGCCCAGGAACGCGGCGAGGACGTCGCCAAGGAGGAGGCGCTGCTGGCCGCCGTACGCCGGATGCACGAGGAGAACCCGATGCTGGGGCTGCGCGGCGTACGCCTCGGCCTGGTGATCCCCGGCCTGTTCGCGATGCAGGTGCGGGCGATCACCGAGGCGGCGGTGGAGTGCACCCGGCAGGGCGTACGGTCCTGCCCCGAGATCATGGTGCCGCTGGTCGGCGCGGTGCAGGAGTTGGAGACGGTCCGCGCGGAGGCGGAACGGATCATCGGTGAGGTGGTCGGCGGCAGCGACGTCGAGGTGCTGATCGGCACGATGATCGAGGTGCCCCGGGCGGCGTTGACCGCCGGGCAGATCGCCGAGGCGGCCGAGTTCTTCTCCTTCGGCACCAACGACCTGACCCAGATGGGCTGGGGTTTCTCCCGCGACGACGTGGAGGGCGCCTTCTTCTGGCGCTATCTGGAACTGGGCATCTTCGGCATCTCACCGTTCGAGTCCATCGACGCGGACGGGATCGGCCGGCTGGTGCGGATCGCCGCCGAGGAGGGACGGGCCGCCCGCCCCGGGCTCAAGATCGGCGTCTGCGGCGAACACGGCGGTGACCCGGACTCGGTGCACTTCTTCCACTCGGTCGGGCTGGACTACGTCTCCTGCTCGCCGTTCCGGGTGCCGGTGGCCCGGCTGGAGGCGGGGCGGGCCGCAGTGGTCACGGCGGGTTCGGACAGTCGCTGACGCGTACGGGCCGGTGGACGCGCATCCACCGGCCCGGTGCCGGTGCCGTCGGGCTTGGTGCCGGACTCACATCGGCGGTCGACGCCAGGTGATGTAGGGGTCGCGATGCGGACGCCGGCTGGGCAGGGTGGCCATCGGGGTGCGTACCGCCAGCGGGGCGTGCGGGTCGGGACGCTGCGTCGGCAACGTCGGGCGGTGCCGGGCGGCGAGCGCGGCACCGGCCCGGGAGACCAGGC
>NZ_SISL01000562.1:0-3430 GCF_004307965.1 Verrucosispora sp. SN26_14.1
AGCCCGCTAAGCTCGCCCGCGGCCAGCGCGGCGCGGTGGCGGGGGGTGCCACCGGCCGGCCGGGGGTTCGGACACCGGCCCGGGCGGCCGGCGCTGCCACCCTCGGCACCGGACCCCGGGCCGGGTAACCGGCCGGGTTCGTCCTCGGCGGATATCCGGCCGCGCCCGCACGCATCGGGTGACCGGCGGACCGCTCGGCACCGGCCGGGCGGGCGACCGGAGTGCGGCCCTGTTGCGGCCCGTTCACCAGGAACGGGAACGGTACGTGGACGAACGGATTCCCGTGCCGGATGAGGGCATCGAGCTGTCGTTCGTTGAGCCCGTGGTCGAGCAGCACCTTCCGACCCCAGCGATGCAGCCGGCAGGGGAACCTCGCGCCGTCGTTGCGGCAGAGTGGCCCGGTGGGCCATTCCTCCGCCGCGTGCACTACTACCGCCCGGACCGCTACGCGGACATCCTCGGGGGTCAACGGCGTCGGGACCGGCAACTCGCCCAGAATCTGATCGATGGGATCCGTCGACTGACCATCAACTCGCACGGCAGGCCTCCCGCAGTTCGGTGGCGATGCGCCTGAGCACCGCACCTCGCCCATTGATACGGCCTGGCGAGCGGGAAAGTTCAAACCAGCTCGGCGCACCGTTAACCGAGAGTGCCGACCGTCGCCGCCGGCCCCGGTCAGACCAGCCCGGCGTCGTGCACGAGGAGCGCGACCTGCACCCGGTTGTTCAGACCGAGCCGGGTCAACAGCCGCGAGACGTACGCCTTGACGGTGGCGACGCTCATGAACAGCTCGCTGGCGATCTCGGCGTTCGTCCGCCCCTGACCGATGGCCATCGCCACCGCGCGTTCCCGGTCGGTGAGACCGCCGAGCAGCCGGGTGGCCCGCTCCTGTCGGGGATCGCTCGCGGTGCCCACCGTGACGTGCGTGATGAGGGTCCGGGTGACCGTCGGTGACAGGGTCGCCTCCCCGGCCGCCACCCGGCGTACCGCCTGCACGATCTGGGCCGGCGGGGTGTCCTTGAGCAGGAATCCGCCGGCACCGGCCCGCAGCGCCCGCAGGACGTGCTCGTCGGCGTCGAAGGTGGTCAGCACGAGCACCTCCGGCGGTCGGGGCAGCGCCCGCAGCGCCTCGGTGGCCGCCAGCCCGTCCACCCTCGGCATCCGGATGTCCATCAGCACCACGTCCGGCCGGCAGGTGGCGACCGCCTGGACCACCTCGCCGCCGTCGGCCGCCTCCCCGACCACCTCCAGGTCGGGCGTACCGCCGAGGATCATCGACAGCCCGGCGCGCACCAGCGCGTCGTCGTCCACGATCAGGACCCGGATCGGCTGCGGGTCCGCCACCGGCGGCGCCTGCTCGGGTCCGGTCACGACGCCGGCCAGGGCAGCCAGGCGGCGAGCCGGAAGTCGCCGCTGTCGTCACGGCCGTGCTCCAACCGCCCACCCGCCAGGGTGACCCGCTCGGCGACCCCGATCAGCCCGGTTCCGGTACCCGGGATCGACGGCACGGCGTCGCCCACCGGCCACCGGTTGCGGATCTCCACGGCCAGCCCGTCGCCGGGCGCCCCGCTGAGCCCGACCGTCACGGCCGCACCCCCGGCGTGCTTGCGGGCGTTGGTCAGCCCCTCCTGCACGATCCGGTAGACGCTGCGCCCCAGACCGGCGGGCAGCCGCTCCGGGTCGCTGACCCGGTCCCGCAGGTCCACCCGGGTACCGGCGGCCCGGGACTCGGCGACCAGCGCGGGCAGGTCGTCGAGGGTGGGTTGCGGGCGTTCCGGCTCGGCGGTGAGCGACGTGTCGGCCCGCAGGACGCCGATCACCTCACGCAGGTCCTGCAAGGCGGCGTGCGCGCTGCCCCGGATCACCCCGGCGGCCCGCGAGACCTCCTCCGGGCTGGCGTCGGGCCGGAACTCCAGCGCACCGGCGTGCAGGCTGAGCAGGGAGATCCGGTGGGCCAGCACGTCGTGCATCTCGCGGGCGATCCGGGTGCGCTCCACCTGCTGGGCCTGGGCCACCCGGAGCTGCTGCTCGGCCTCCGCCCGCTCGGCGCGCTCCCGCAGCGACAGCACCAGTTGCCGACGCGCCCGTACGAACATCGCCCAGGCCATCACCAGCAGGGTGATCACCACGCCCCAGATGGTCGCGGCCCAGTAGCTGCTCTGCGGGTCGGGGCGGAACAGGGCGAAGAACATGTTGCAGACCAGCGCGGCCGCGGTGACCGCCAACGCCACGGCGGTCCGCAGATGCACCACCACGGTGAAGTAGATGATCAGCAGCGCCGCGATCGAGGTGACCGAGAGCATGGTCAGCGGCAACGTCACCAGCAGAAGCCCGAGCGGCCAGCGACGACGCCACCAGAGCGCCACCGTGCAGGCCAGCCCGACGACCGCGTCCGCGACGATCATCCAGCCGTACGGCAGCCGCTCGGCGACGATCGGGGCCGGTGCGAGGGCGTCGAACGTGGTCAGCACCACCCAGCCGAGCGAGAGCAGGAAGCAGGTGCTGTCGATCAGCCAGTCCCGCATGGTGCGACGGGGGCTACGGTCGGCCGCACCGAGCGCCCCGGGCAGCAGCCACGGGTGCTCGGGGACGACAGGGCTGGTCACAGACGTCATGGTAGGCAGTCGTCGAGGGCTCCGGCCAGCGACCAAAGTCGGTCCTTCGGGGTCGACCTTGGTCTAGCCGGTGTCGACCGGCGGCCGCTGCGGACAGCCGGGTGGCCCCGGCAGCCTGATCGGCATGATTGTCGTAGACCAGCTCACCAAACGGTACGGACGGCACACCGCCGTCGATGACGTGTCGTTCCGCTGCGAACCGGGCACGGTCACCGGCTTCCTCGGGCCCAACGGGGCCGGCAAGTCGACCACGATGCGGATGCTCTGCGGGCTGAGCACACCGACCTCCGGCACCGCCACCGTCGCCGGGCACCCCTACCGCCGACTGCCCAACCCGGGTCGCGTCGTCGGTGTCCTGCTGGACGCCTCCGCCCAGCACGCCGGACGCAGCGGCCGGGAGGCACTGGCGGTGGCGGCGGCCACGATGGGCGTGGACCGGCGCGCGGTGGGAGAGGTGCTCGACCGGGTGGGCCTGAACGCGGTCGCGGCCCGGCGGCGGGTGGGCGCGTACTCGCTGGGGATGCGTCAGCGGCTCGGCCTCGCGCACGCGCTGCTGGGCGACCCCCGGGTGCTGGTCCTGGACGAGCCGGCCAACGGCCTCGACCCGGAGGGGATCTTCTGGATGCGCGGCCTGCTGCGCGACTTCGCCGACCGGGGCGGCACCGTGCTGCTCTCCTCGCACCTGCTGCGTGAGGTCGAGGCGGTGGCGGACCGGCTGGTGGTGATCGGGGGCGGCCGGGTCGTGGCGCAGGGCGACAAGGAGGAGTTGCTGGCCGACGGCGGCACGCTGGTGCGCGCCCGCGACCGGGGCGCAC
>NZ_SISL01000563.1:0-3420 GCF_004307965.1 Verrucosispora sp. SN26_14.1
GACAGGCCCGGGCCGCCGCGGCCACCATCGGCAGGACGCCCCGGACCGGGCGCACCGCGCCGTCGAGACCCAGCTCGCCGAGGATCGCCACGCCGTCCAGCGGCAGCAGCGGCAGTTCGCCCGAACCGCCGAGCAGCGCCACCGCGATCGCCAGGTCGAACGCCGAACCGAACTTGGGCAGCGTGGCCGGCAGCAGGTTGAGGGTGATCCGTCGGTTAGGCCACCGCTGGCCGGAGTTCACCACCGCCGCGCGGACCCGGTCGCGTGCCTCGTGCAGCGCCGTGTCGGGCAGACCGGAGATGACCACTCCGGGCAGGCCCGGTGCGAGGTCCGCCTCCACCTCCACCAGGTGCCCCTCCACTCCGACCAGGCCGACGCAGAGCACCCGCGCGTAGCTCATCGCCGACCCACCGCGCACTCGCGTGGCACCACGAACCCGCCCGGTGGGCGTACCTGACCGGCGGTCGGTGGCGGTACCGCACGGCCGGTCGGACGCACCTGGGGGCCGATCGGGTGAACCCCACCACCGGTCGGCGACGACGTCGCACCACGTCTGCCGTGGCGGGAGGACGTCGCACCACGTCTGCCGAGGCGGGACGACGTCGCACCGCGTCTGCCGTCGCGGGGCATCAGAAGGCGCCCTTGAGGTGTTCGACGCGGGCCCGGCCGGCTGCGGGCAGCAGGACCGAGAGGACGTCGAAGCGGATCTCGTCGGCGGTGGTGCCGGTGCTCGCGAGCCAGGCGGCGGCGAGCCGGCGCAGGCGGCGTGCCTTGCGCGCCACCACCGCCTCGGCGGGCGTGCCGAAGCGTGTGGTGCGACGCGTCTTCACCTCGCAGAAGGCGAGCACCGGCCCGTCCCAGGCGATGATGTCGATCTCTCCGGAGGGGCAGCGCCAGTTCCGCTCCACCGGGCGTAGGCCCGTCTCGATCAGGTGGCGGACGGCGCACCGCTCCCCGTAGCCGCCGACCGCCTGGTTCCGCTTGGTCATGCCGGCACCCTGCGCCCGTACGCCGTGCCGAGGCGACCCCGTCGAGGCGACCTGTGGACAACCGCGAGGGCTGTGGACGACCAGACGATCATGCCTTTCGTGTGCTAGGCGTGCGCTAATCCACGAATCCGGCCGTTACTCTGCGTACCTGGTCGAATTGGCGCATGGCCTGTGGCCAGGCGCGGGATCGGAATGGCGTACGTCCGGCCGGTCGCATACGGTGCCGACGTGGACGGACGACGCAGCTTTTCCGATGACCAGGAGTCGCCCTGGTATCCGGGTGAACGGGACCGTGGCTACGGTGAACCGGACTGGCGCAGTACCTCGGAGGCGCGGTACCGCGACGACGACCCCCTGGCCGTTCCCGAGCAGCGGGTGGACGACGACGACCGGTACGGCACACCGCGACGCTTCGGCACCCCGGATCCGCTCGGTGACGCCCCGGCAGAGACGGAGCGCTACCGGGCGTCGCGCTTCCGGCGACCGGACGCTTCCGGCGACCCGGAGATCTCCGGTGAACTGCCGTCCGACCGTCCCGGTCGCCGGGCCGCCCGGGAGGCGACGCCGACCTCCGGCGGAGCGTTGCCGGTGACCGACCCGATCCGGCCGGCCCCGCTGGGCGGGTACCCGATCGTCGAGGCCAAGCGGTCGGTGGAGACGGCGAACCCGTTGGAGATGCCGACCGGGGCGATGCCGCCCGTGGCACCCCGGACGGACCTGCCGGGCGCCGAGCACCCCTATCCGGCAAGCGACACCGAGCACCCGGCGGCCGGCGTGGGCGCACACCAGGCCGGCACGAGTGCCGTACACCAGGCCGGCGCCGTGGGTGCCGGCGTGCAGGTCGGCGCTGCGGGTACCGGCTTCCCGGCCGGCGGGACGGGGTCCGCGTACCCGGTCGACGCCGCCACTGCCGGCTACCAGGCGCTGGCGACGCAGCCGGGGGTTCCGGCCGGTGACGGTGTCTACCGGTCGCGTCGTCCGGTGCTCGCGGTGCTGTTCGCCGTGCTGGTCGCGATCTTCGAGGTGCCCGCGCTGCTGGTGCTGCTGCACGGCGTCACCGCGGATCCGGTCTCCGCCGCCGACGTGCTGACCGGCACGTTCCTGATGATCGGCCTGCCGATCTTCGCCGCCGGCCTGTACGGGCTGCGGACCAGCGGCTTCTCGCTGACCGACGGGGCACGAGGCTGGCTTCGCCCGCCCACCGCGTACCTGACCGTCGGCCTGGCGCTCTTCCTCACCGCCGCGCTGGCCGCCGGCTGAACCACCGGCGGCGGCGTCTGCCCGGGGGTGCGGCGGCGTCTTCCGGGGGGTGCGGCGGCGTCTTCCAGTGCGTTAGGAGGGGGCCCTTCCTATACCGGAGGCGTTAGTAGGGGGCCCTTCCTTACACCCGGGCGTGGCGGGGTGGGGAGGGCGCGTACACTGGGCGACTGGCGACCGCCTCGCGCGGTCGACCTCGCGTGCCCTCTCCACGAATCGTCGTGGGGCGACGGCCTCCCTGGTCCCGATCCTTCGGGCCCGTCATGGCCGGCGACCGGGCGCCAGGACGCCCGACCGCCGGTCGGGCGAGACAACCAGGGACCGCAAGGAGTACAAACCATGGCCGTCGTGACCATGCGTCAGCTGCTGGAGAGCGGTGTTCACTTCGGGCACCAGACCCGGCGCTGGAACCCGAAGATGAAGCGCTTCATCTTCACCGAGCGTAACGGCATCTACATCATCGACCTCCGCCAGACTCTCGACTACATCGAGAAGGCGTACGAGTTCGTGCGCAACACGGTGGCCGAGGGTGGCAGCATCCTCTTCGTCGGCACCAAGAAGCAGGCCCAGGAGGCGATCGCCGAGCAGGCGACGCGGGTCGGTCAGCCGTACGTCAACCACCGCTGGCTCGGTGGCATGCTGACCAACTTCCAGACGGTGTACAAGCGGCTGCAGCGGATGAAGGAGCTGGAGGCCCTCGGTGACCTCAGCGGCACCGCCGCCGGTTACACCAAGAAGGAGACCCTGCAGCTCTCCCGCGAGAAGATCAAGCTGACCCGCACCCTGGGTGGT
Organism: Verrucosispora sp. SN26_14.1; assembly: GCF_004307965.1. Classification (NCBI taxonomy): domain Bacteria; kingdom Bacillati; phylum Actinomycetota; class Actinomycetes; order Micromonosporales; family Micromonosporaceae; genus Micromonospora; species Verrucosispora sp. SN26_14.1. The sequence continues at coordinate 3,039 of NZ_SISL01000563.1, forward strand.
CTTCGGGACATGCAGAAGCTCCCGGCCGCGGTCTGGGTGGTCGACACCAAGAAGGAGCACATCGCCGTCGACGAGGCCCGCAAGCTGGGCATCCCGGTGATCGCCGTGCTCGACACCAACTGTGACCCGGACGAGGTCGACTTCCCGATCCCGGGCAACGACGACGCGATCCGCTCGGCCGAGCTGCTGACCAGGGTCGTCGCCGCCGCCGTCGCCGACGGTCTGATCACCCGCTCCGGCCGTCGCCGGGGTGGCGACGAGAAGCCGGAGGCCGGCGTGGCCACCGACGAGCCGCTGGCCGAGTGGGAGCGCGAGCTGCTCGAGGAGCCGAAGAAGGCCGACGACGCGCAGCCGGCGACCGAGCCGCAGCAGGCCGCCGACG
>NZ_SISL01000564.1:0-3408 GCF_004307965.1 Verrucosispora sp. SN26_14.1
GCGTCGGCCGGGCGCGGCGGCTCGGGCAGCCGCAGCAGCCGGGTGACCATCGCCGTGATCTGCGCCTTGTCCGCCTTCCCGGAGCCGGTCACCGCCGCCTTCACCTCGCTCGGCGTGTACGTCTGCACCGGCAGCCCGGCGCGCGCCCCGGCGAGTACGGCGATCCCGCTGGCCTGCGCGGTGCCCATCACCGTACGCACGTTGTGCTGGCTGAACACCCGCTCCACGGCCACACTGTCCGGCCGGTGCTCGGCGACCAGCTCGGTCAGTGAACGGTCCAGGTGCAGCAGGCGGGCCGGCAGCTCGTCACCGGGATCGGTGTAGACGACGTAGTAGGCGATCAACGTGCAGGGCTTCCCGGGGACCCCCTCGACCACGCCGACCCCACACCGGGTCAGCCCCGGGTCGACGCCGAGCACCCGCACGCCGCCTCCTCCCCCGACCACCGGCCAGTACGTGTGTTCGACACCCTACCGATGCCGTCCGCGAGCCACGCTCCGGGACACGCCCGGCACCGTCGCACCGCGCCACCGGAGTCGCCGTGTGGCCCGACCCGGTCTCATCCCCACCAGAACAGCGAACCGAGCACGGTGTAGAGCGCCACCAGCGCCAGACCTTCCAGGTGATTGACCGTGCCGTCGATGGTCACGAAGACGACGAGCAGGGCGGCCACGATGACCGCGACGATCTGCAACGGCGGGAAGATCAGCGTGAACTCGCCGGCGCCGAGCAGCGGGGCGATCAGCATGAGCACCGGGGCCAGCATCAACGCGACCTGGAGCGCGCCCTCCATGGTGATCGCGGTGGCGGTGTCGGCGTCGCCCCGCAGGCTGAGCTGCACCGCCGGGGCGAGCTGCGACAGGTTGCCGACGGTGGCCACCAGGAAGAGACCGACGAAGGCGGCGTTGAGGTTCATCGCCTCGGTCGCCGGCAGCAGGGCGTCCATCAGCCAGTCCGCCTCGAACGCGATGAGCAGACCGGCCACGGTCACCAGCACCAGTACGCGCGGCAGCGGCCACGTGCCCACCTTGGCCTCACCGGCCCCGTTGTGCACCGGCGGCGGCGCGTCGGCGTCCTTGCCGAGCCGGAACGGCAGCGACACCACGAAGACGGTGAGCAGGGCGATCGCCACCACGTAGGAGACCGCGGTGGTGTGTTCGGCGGCGGGGGTGCCGAGGTTCACCGCGATCGCCGGGGTGATCAGGGTGGCCATCAGGAGCACGAGCATGACCCGGGTGACCTTGGCGTGCCGACCGTCGATGCTCATCGTGCCGTTGCGCAGCCCGCCGGCCAGGTAGGACATTCCGTTGCCCAGCAGCAGCAGGTTGAGCACCGACCCGATCAGCGCGGCCTGCACCACGGCCACCAGGCCGGCGCGGAGCGCGAAGATGCAGATGATCAGCTCGGGCAGGTTGCCGACCACGGCCTGGAACGTGCCGATGGCGGCCGGACGCATCCGGCCACCGAGCTGGTCCAGCGACCGCCCGAGCACCGCCGAGGCGAGGGTGATCGCGGCCAACGCGACGAAGAACCGCAGCACCGGCGCCGCGCCGCTGAGATGGGCCAGGGCCGCGAGCATCGCACCGAGTGCGGTCGCACCCCACAGGAACAGGTCCACCAGGCGCCCGACGTCCCGGCGGGGTTGATCGATCTCGGCCGCCGGCGTCTGCATGATCGCACCTTATGGGGCGGCACCACCGGGACCACCATCTCCGGTGGCCGGTGTGACCCGGACGACGGCGCCCGGGTCACCGTGGCGACGCTCAGTGCTTGCCGTAGTGCTCCCGGGTCTCGCGGATCGCCTCCTCGGCCGCCGCGCGCTCCTGCGGCGTGGCGCCCCGCTTGGCGGCCATCCGCGCGCGCAGCAGCTCGAACACGATCGGCAGGACCGAGATCGCCACGATGGCGATGAGGATGTACTCGATGTTCGTCTTGACGAACGGGATCTGGCCCAGGAAGTAGCCGAGCACCGTCACGCCGGTGCCCCAGAGGATGCCGCCCACCACGTTGTAGATGACGAAGGTGCGGTAGTTCATCCGGCTCACCCCGGCCACGATCGGGGTGAACGTCCGGACGATCGGCACGAAGCGCGCCAGCACGATCGACCGGGCACCGTACTTCTCGAAGAAGTCATGGGCCTTGAGCAGGTTCTCCTGCTTGAACAGTCGCGAGTTCGGGCGCCGGAACAGCGCCGGCCCGACCTTGCGGCCGAACAGGTATCCCACCTGGTCCCCGGCGATGGCGGCGATGGTGATGAGCAGGCACACCAGCCACAGCGGATACTTGATGTACTGCCCGTCGGCGACCAGCAGGCCGGTGGTGAACAGCAACGAGTCACCCGGCAGGAAGAACCCGATCAGCAGGCCCGACTCGGCGAAGACGATCACCAGGATGCCGATCAACCCGAAGGTCGAGATCAACCACTCCGGATCGAGCCAGTCCGGGCCGAGAGCCAGGGTGGTGGTGATGGGCGTCGACACGGAGACCTCCGAAGACCGCGGCATTCGTCCCGACCGCCGCGGGACGCCCGTAGTCTAGGCCGCCTTCGATCGCCCCGGTGCCCGACATCAGCTCACACCGATCCGCGCAGGTCACGGGCGTTGCGGCGGGTCGTGAGCCGCCCTCTCGTACCAACGCGTCCCGCCGCGCCGCACTGCGGACCGTGCCGTACTTCCGGACCGGGCCGTGGTCCGGGCGAGGTTCCGGCTTGTGGTCAGCGGGCGGTGATGCCGTCCAGCACCTGGTCGACGACCTTCTCCGGAAGGGTCGTCGTGTCGAGGTCCGGGTTCCAGTTCATCACCCGCTGGATGAGCATCGGGCCGGTGAGCATGGCCATGGTGACCTCGACGTCGAGGTCGGCGCGGAGTTCACCGTCGCGTACGCCGCGTCGCAGCACCTCCCGCATCACCGCGCGGCGCGGCTCGATGATGTTCTGGTAGAGCGCGTACTGCTCGGGGTCTCGTTTCACCATCGGCACCAGACACGGCATGATCTTCGCCGCGCGCGGGTCGATGTGATGCCCGATGGCGCTGACCAGGGTGATCAGGTCCTCCCGGACGGACCCGCCGGCCGGCTGCGGCGGGTCGCCCTTGAGCGTCCGCAACGCGTCACTCAGCAGCGCGTTCTTGCCCGGCCACCGTCGGTAGATGGTGGCCTTGCCGACTCCGGCCCGGGCGGCGATCGCCTCCACCGAGATCGCCTCGATCGTGCTGCCCTCCGCCAGCAGATCCAGGGTCGCCTCGACGATGGCCTCGTCCGCGCGGACGCTCCGCGGCCGACCGGGCGGTCGCGGGGCGTCCGCGCTGCTCGTCATGCCGGCATTGTTCCTGACATCAGGGCGTACCGGCCAACTCGGGCTCGCCGACCGGCGTCGGCGCTGCGGCGGCGGCCCGCCCCGGCAGCGGTGGC
>NZ_SISL01000565.1:0-3406 GCF_004307965.1 Verrucosispora sp. SN26_14.1
GGCTGGCGGAACTGGCCCTGGTGGCGGCTCGCCGCCGGGGTCCTGCTCGGCTGCGCCTTCGCGGTCAAGTGGAGCGCGTTGTTCTTCGTGCCCGCGTTCGCACTGCTGATGCTCCTCTGGGACGTCGGTGTCCGCCGAGCGGCGGGGGTGCCCCGGCCGTGGCGGGCCACCATGCTCGACGGGGTGCCGTGGATGGCGCTCGCCGGCCTGCTGATGGCGGTCACCTACGTGGCGTCCTGGTCGGGTTGGCTGCGCAGCCAGGAGGGCTACTACCGGCTCGCCGAGCGCTACCCGGACGCCGGGCTCAGCGACCTGCCCGTGGTCGGGGCGCTGTGGAACCTGATCCAGTACCACCAGGCCGCGCTCGGCTTCCACGGCCAGCTCGACGACCCGCACAAATACCAGTCGTGGCCCTGGCAGTGGCTGCTGCTGGGCCGACCGGTCGCCTTCCACTGGACCGGCGACAGCCCCTGCGGCGCGGCGAGCTGCGCCGAGGAGATCCTCCTGCTCGGCACCCCGCTGCTGTGGTGGTCGTTCCTGCCCGCGCTGGTGGCGCTGGTCTGGCTCGGCCTGGCCCGCCGGGACTGGCGGGCCGGTGCGATCCTGCTCAGCGTGGCCGCCGGTCTGCTGCCCTGGTTCTGGATCGCCCTGGACGGGCGGACGATGTTCTCCTTCTACACCGCGCCCGCGCTGCCGTTCCTCGTGCTGGCGGTGGTCTACGTGCTCGGCGCGATCGCCTCGCCGGCCGGACCGAGCGGCACCCGACCGGTCGTCGACGACGAGGCCACCCGGGACCGCCGCCTGGTGGGTGGGGTGATCGTGGGGGCGTACATGGTGCTCGTCGTCCTCTGTTTCGCGTACTTCTATCCGATCTTCGTCGGTCAGTCGCTGCCGTACGCGGAGTGGTCCGCACGGATGTGGCTGGACGGTCGCTGGATCTGACACCGACGGCGAAGGGCCCGCACGCTGTGGCGTGCGGGCCCTGTCACGTCGGTCCGGGCACTCAGTCCGGACAATAGGACGCGCCCCGATCGCCTGCCACGGGGGAAGCGGGCGATTGGGGCGCGCCTCTGCAGCTTAACCACCCATGACCAGCGGCACAACGGGGCAGCTCGGGTCAGATTTCCGACCGGGGCCTGTCCCGACAAGGATCTCCACCGAACCGCGCCCTCGGCTGGAGGCGGAGAACCGCCACGCCCAACCGGAAACCAACTCACATTTTGCCTGGCCAGCGGCGTACCCGGTCCCGCCGACAGGGTGGCCACGATCACGTCGGCGGCGGACTCGCCGGGTCCCTCGGGCGGCGGGGCAGCCAGCCGAGGAACCGGTCCTGCAACGAGGTCGGTCCGGGCGCGTGCAGGTCCTCGACGGCGGCGGCCAGGCACGCGCCCAGATAGACACTGAGCATCGGCCGATCCGTCCCGTACTCGGTCAGCAACCGGGCACGTTTCGGCTCACAGGGCCAGTCCGCGCCGCAGGTGCCGCAGGTCCAGTCGGGAGTTGCCGGCGCATGTTCGGCCAGCCGCTCCACACCACCGGTCCCGGCCACCGCACTCCCCGAGCGATCCGCCACACCTGTCATCGCGCTCCCTTCCGCCTCCACACAGGACCACGGGTGGGCACCCGCCGCCGCGCCACGAGCGCCGTGCGCTTCGTACAGCGCCCGGGATCGACACGGTGTTACGTCATTGAGGTACGTTGACCAACCATGACCACCGCGACCCACCGTACGCGTCGCATTGACGCAGAGCACTCGCCGCCGGTCGACGGTACCGGGACGGGCCGCCGAACGCACCACCCGGTGATCGCGCGTGCGTGACCTGTTGCCTCCCGAGGTGGCGGTGGCGGTGGCCCGGGAGCAGGACTGGTCCGGGCAACTCCACGCCGAGGAAGCGGCCGGTCTCGGGGAACGCGTGGTGGACAGCCGGCGCCGTGACTTCACCGCGGGCCGGGTCTGCGCCCGCCGGGCCATGGCGGATCTGGGCCTGCCGCAGGTCGCGGTGCTCGCCGCCGAGAACCGCGCGCCGGTCTGGCCGACGGGCACGGTCGGCACCATCACCCACACCCGGGGCTACTGCGCGGCGGCGGTCGCGCGCCGCAGCGAGGTGCGCGGGGTCGGCATGGACGCCGAGCAGCACAAGGAACTGAGCCCGGGCGTACGCCGGTTGATCTGCCTGCCCGAGGAGGAGGACCGGTACGCTCGGCTGCCCTCCGGCGTCTCCTGGCCGACGGTGGCGTTCAGCGCCAAGGAGACGGTCTACAAGGTGTGGCACCCGATCGTCGGCACCTGGCTGGACTTCCACGACGCGGTGGTGGAGCTCGACCCCGACGCGGGGACCTTCACCGCGCGGATCGCACCGGCCCGGATCGACGCCGCCCCGGTCGACCGTCCGCCCACCCTGGTGACCGGCCGGTACGCGGTCGACGCGGACCTGGTCCGCACCGCCGCCGTACTCCTGCCGGAGTGAGGCGTCCACGCCCGCCCTCGCCCGTACGCGCCTGAGCGTCACCGCCCCTGACCGGGCCGTACGGCCCCTGGCCCTCCTCCGCTCGGACCCCTACCGGTGGCCGCTCGGTGTTGCCCGCCCGAGGTAGCGTCAGGCGGTTCGCGTTAGACGTCAGGTGCCCGAGGAGTACGGTGAGCGACCCCCAGCCCCCATCCGGGCCGCAGGACCCCTACCAGCCGCCGCAGCCGCCCAGTGATCCGTGGGCACCCCTGCCGCCGGTCGGGCAGCCGGCCGACGCGCAGCCCGACGGCACGTGGGCCGCCCCACCCGACGAGCCCGACAGTGCCTGGGCCACCCCGCAGCCGCCGCCCGCGCCGCCGGTCTCCGGCGCACCCCAGCCTCCGGTCTCCGGTTCTCCCCAGTACCCGTCCGCCGGCTCGCCCCAGCAGCCGGTCTCCGGGTCGCCGCACTACCCGGCCTCGGGTGCCCCCCAGCCGCCCAGCTCGGGATCGCCGTACGCGCCGCACCAGGCAGCCGCTGGCGGGTACCCGCAGCACGACCCGTACCAGGCCGGTGCCGGGTATCCGCAGGCCGGTGCCGCGTACCCGTCGCACGACCCCTACCAGGCGCCCGGCGCCTACCAGCAGCCCGGACCGTACGCGTCGGGTGGCTACCAGCAGGGCGGCTATCCGCCTGGCGGCACCGGCTATCCGCCGGCTGCGCCCGGGTACCCGCTTGGCGCGCCACAGCCCAGCGGTGGTTCCGGCAGCAAGACCGCGCTGATCGTGGTGGCCGTGGTCGCCGCGTTGGCGCTGCTCTGCTGTGGCGGCGGCGTCATCGCGCTGCTGAACGGCACGGATGACGACCGGGAGACCGGCGCGCGGCCCATACCGTCGGCCGCCTCGCCGGCACCGGAACCGTCGCCGAGCGCCTGTCTAGTATACACATCTGACGCTGCC
>NZ_SISL01000566.1:0-3405 GCF_004307965.1 Verrucosispora sp. SN26_14.1
CGAGCCCTTGATGCCCAACTTCTTCTCCGGAGCACCGAAACTGACCCCCGGATCGGACTTCTCGACCACGAAGGCGGAGATGCCCCGCGACCGCGCGGTCGGGTCGGTCACCGCGAAAACCGTGTAGAACTCGGACACCCCGGCATTGGTGATCCACCGCTTCACGCCGTTGAGCACCCAGTGGTCGCCGTCCCGCACCGCCCGGGTGGTCATCGACGCCGCGTCGCTGCCGGCCTCCGGCTCCGAGAGGCAGTACGAGAACATCGCCTCACCGGCGGCGACCGGGGTCAGGTAGCGGCGCTTGAGGTCGTCGGAGCCGGCCAGCAGCAGCGGCATGGTGCCGAGCTTGTTCACCGCCGGGATCAGCGACGACGAGGCGCAGGCCCGGGCGACCTCCTCGATCACGATCGCGGTGGCCAGCGCGTCGGCGCCCGCACCGCCGTACTCCTCGGGGATGTGCGGGGCGTGGAAGTCGGCAGCCCGTAACGCGTCGTACGAAGCCTTGGGGAACTCACCGGTCTCGTCGGCCTCGGCAGCCTGCGGCGCCACCTTCGCCGCACAGACCTCACGGACGGCTTCCCGGATCGCCTGGTGCTCCTCGGGCAACCGATACACATCGAACGAGTGCTCTGCGGGCATGCCGGCCCCTCCCCTTCACCGCTACTATGCGCAGTCTGTAGCGTCACCTGGACGGCCATCGCGCAGACTGAAGGATAGCCACCACCGTTCGAGCCATGTTACCGGCGCGTAGGCTGAGCCGGGACGGAGCATCGACGCCGGTCGGCGATGATGGAGTGCAGACAGCAGAATCACCCCCCTCCGGTGCCCCGCCGAGGCGCCGCAGCGGCCCGCGACGCGACCACGCGCCGCCAGTGCGAGCGGAGAGACAGGCGTGACCATCCCGTACCCGAACACCCAGCCGATGCCCGCCATCGCCTCGGTGACACCCCCCTCGGGTGCATCCCGACCTCGGGTGACCTTCCTGGGCACTGGCTACCTCGGCGCGACCTACGCCATCTGTTACGCCGAGCTCGGCTACGAGGTGCTGGGATTCGACGTCGACGCCGACAAGATCGCCAAGCTCAACGCGGGCGAGGTGCCGATCCACGAGCCCGGCCTGGACGAGCTGCTCCGGCGTAACCTGGCCGCCGGTCGGCTGCGGTTCAGCACCGACATCGCCGAGACCGCCGACTTCGGCGACGTGCACTTCATCTGCGTCGGCACCCCGCAGCGCGCCGACGGCATGGGCGCCGACCTGTCGTACGTCGAGGCGTCGGTCACCGGTCTGGCCCAGCACCTGACCCGCAAGGCCCTGATCGTCGGCAAGTCCACCGTCCCGGTCGGCACCGCCGAGTGGGTGGAACAGCTCGTTGGCAAGCACGCCTCCACGGACCTGGGTGTCGAGGTGGCCTGGAGCCCGGAGTTCCTCCAGGAGGGCTTCGCCGTCGACGACGTGCTCCGGCCGAACCGGATCGTGGTCGGCGTCAAGAGCGACTGGGCCAACGGCATGCTCTACGCCGCGCACAAGGGCGTCTTCGACCTGGCCGCCACGGAGGACCGCGAGGTACCTCTGGTGGTCACCGACTTCGCCACCGCCGAGCTGGTCAAGGTCGCCGCCAACGCCTTCCTGGCGACCAAGATCTCCTTCATCAACGCGATGGCCGAGGTGTGCGAGGCTGCCGGCGGCGACGTCACCCAGCTCGCCAAGGCCATCGGGTACGACCCTCGCATCGGCAACCGTTTCCTCCAGTCCGGGCTGGGCTTCGGCGGCGCCTGCCTGCCGAAGGACATCCGCGCCTTCCAGGCCCGGGCGCAGGAACTGGGCGCCGGTGAGGCGCTGCGCTTCCTGCACGAGGTCGACCTGATCAACCTGCGTCGCCGGACCCGCGTGCTCCACCTCGCCGCCGACCTGCTCGGTCGCCGGTCCGGCCCGGCCGGCCCGGACCTCTCCGGCACCCGCATCGCCGTCCTCGGGGCGACCTTCAAACCCAACACCGACGACGTACGCGACGCACCCGCTCTCGCCGTCGCCGCGCTGCTGCACAAGGCCGGCGCCGAGGTGCACGTCTTCGACCCGCAGGGCATGGAGAACGCCCGCCGGGCGGTGCCGGAACTGCGCTACGAGCCGGACGTCAACGCGGCGGTCACCGGCGCCGACCTGGTCTGCGTCCTCACCGAGTGGGCGGACTTCCGCAACGCCGACCCGAGCGCGCTCGGGGAACTGGTCACCGGGCGGCGCGTGGTCGACGCCCGCAACTGCCTCGACTCGGCACTGTGGACGCAGGCTGGCTGGGAGTATCGGGGGATGGGGCGGCCTTGATCTTGTTCTTCGGGGGTGGGTTTTCCGGGGGAGCCCACCCGCTCCGGGCGGTCAGGCTTGATCCCTGCGCGGGTGGGCTCCCCCGGAAAACCTGACGTCCCGCAGCCTGCGTGAGATGGCCCATCCCCGGCGGGGGGTGGGATCTGGCTTCGCGGGAACCTGACGTCCCGCAGCCTGCCTGAGGCGGCCCATCCCGGCGGGGGTGGGATCTGGATTCGCGGGAACCTGACGTTCCGTAGCCTGCGTGGGCGGTCCATCCCGGCGGGGGTGGGAGCTGGGCCTTCGCTTTGGTCGGCGGGTCGTCGGGGGGGGTACGGCGGGCTGACTCGGAGGGCTCGACTGGGCGGGATCGCTTCGGGGTTGCTGATCTTGGACGGGTGTGACCCGCCGACAACGGTCGAATTCCTGGGCCGCATTGGGCATGCTGCGACAGTGGGAATCCACACTGCGGGTGGAGGGGTGTCGTGGCGACCTTTCAGTGCTCCTCGTGCGGCCAGGAGATCAAGCCGGCCGTCCGCTGCCCGCGCTGCGGTGCCCACCAGCCACAATGGGCCGAGCACCTGGCGGACATCGAGCGGTCCATCGCGGAGATGAAGGCCCGCGAGGCCGCCATCGCCAGTGAACAACGGCAACTCGCGTCCAAGATGCAGGCCGCGATCTTCCAGCGGGACATCCTCGCGCACGCCGGCAACTCGGGTGACGAACGTCTCAAGCAGTCCGGCCGGGGGCGCCGCGTACTCCGTCGCCGACCGCCGCGCACCCCTTCCGGCGACGGCACCGCCGCAACGGCCTCGACTCCCACGGCCGACCGCACCACCCCGCCGCCACGACGACAACCCGCCGACGGCGACACCGGACCGACGCGGACGTCACCGGGCGACGGTGCCACCTCGACGGCCCGCATGCCCCCCGGCGACGGCACCACCGGCGCGACGCGCGTGCCCGTCGGCGACGACGCCACCGGTCCGACACGCTTCGGCGGCGGTGATGCCGACGGGCCGACACGCTTCGGCGGCGACGCCGACGGGCCGACGCGGAGACCACCCGGCGGCGGAGCCACGTCGGCCCGCAAGCAACCCTGTCTC
>NZ_SISL01000567.1:0-3383 GCF_004307965.1 Verrucosispora sp. SN26_14.1
TGAGCGCTAGTCTCGTGGGCTCGGAGATGGGTATAATAGACAGGTCCGGCCCCGGTCGCCGGCCACCAGGGCCTGCGTCGCGGCGGTCAGCACCGCCGCCGGCGTGGTGCCGAGGTCGTCGGCGAGGGCGGTCAGGTCCGCCTCGCCGACGGCGAGCGCTCGGGTGACCTCACCACGACGGAACGACAGGCCGGGCATCACCTCGTCGTCGGCGGCCAGCGTCGCGGCCACCAGCGGGTCCCGGCTGACCTCGACGGTCATGGCCGGTCCCCGCCGGCATCCGGCGGCGTGACCGTGTACGCCCCGATGACCAGGCGGGACAGGCCGCCGCGCAGCAGCGTGTCGACGGCGATCTCCGGGGTCCGCACGATGGGCTGTCCGCGCAGGTTGAAGGAGGTGTTCAGCAGGACCGGGATGCCGGTGCGGTCAGCGAACGCCGTGAGCAGCTCCCAGAGCAGCGGGTTGCCCTCGCGGGTGACGACCTGCACCCGGGCGGTGCCGTCGAAGTGGGTGACCGCGCCCAGCGAGTCCCGGTGTTCCGACCTGGTGCGGGTGGTGAACAGCATGTGCCGGAAGCGCTCCTCGTCCCCCGGCTCGATCTCGAAGTACGTGGACGCCGCCTCTTCGGTGACCACCGGCGCGAACGGACGGAAGTCCTCCCGGCGCTTGATCAACGCGTTGATGTGGTCGCGCATCCGCGCCTCGCGGGGATCGGCGAGGATGCTGCGGTTGCCCAGCGCCCGGGGGCCGAACTCCATCCCGCCCTGGAACCACGAGACGACCTCGCCGGCCTCCAGCGCCTCGGCGGTCTCGGCGAGCAGCCGCGCCCGCTCCGGTACGTGCCGCACCACCACGTCGGTCCGGCTCCCGATGGCCGCGCCGATCTCCTCGTCGGTGTACGAGGTGCCCCAGTACGGCATGGACATCGCCGGGATCCGCGTCGACGGCTCCTGCTGGGCCTGCACGTAGAGGGCCGCGCCGACAGCCGAGCCGTCGTCGCCCGCGCCCGGCGGGATGAAGATGCGCTCGAAGAGTCGGCTGCGGGCGATCACCCCGTTGGCGGAGCAGTTCAGGGCGACACCACCGGCGTAGCAGAGGTCCCGCAGCCCGGTCTCGCGCCGGAAGTGCCGCAGCACGTGCACCAGGCAGAGCTCCACCACCGCCTGGAGGGCGGCGGCGACGTCCCGGTGCCGCTGCTCGATCGGCGTACCCGGCTGGCGGGGCGGGCCGAAGCGCTCGGCGAGCAGGGCCAGCACGCCCCGGTGCGTCTCCCGCTCCCGCAGGTTCCGGTCGGCGGCGAGCGCGGACACCGTGAACGTGCCGCCGTCGAGCAGCTTGACCAGCTTCGACATCTCGGCGTAGTGGACCCGCCGGTCCCCGAAGGCGGCCAGGCCCATCACCTTGTACTCGTCCATCATCATGTCGAAGCCGAGGTACATGGTGAAGACGCCGTAGAGCGTGCCGATCGAGTGCAGCGCGGGAATGCGGTGCAGGACCTCCAGCTTGCCGCCGGTGCCGGCGGCCACGGTCAGGCTCTCCGTCTCCCCCATCCCGTCCGCGACCAGGACCAGCGCCTCGTCGTACCCGCTGGGGTAGTAGGCGCTCGCGGCGTGGGCGAGGTGGTGCGGGACCGGCACCAGCTTGGCGGCCCAGTCCACGCTCGGGAACTCCCGCCGCAGCCAGGTCAGCTGCACGTCGGGGTCGTAGACCTCGGCGTACCGGGCGGCCAGGTAGGGGTCGGACAGGTCCAGGTCGGCGGACCGGTGGGCGAAACCGTGCGCGACGACGTCGATCTCGTCGGGGGTGACGCCGGTACGCCGGAGCGCGTCGCGGATCGCGTGCGCCGGGAAGCTGCCAGTCGCCTTCTCGGCGGTGTACCGCTCCTCGGCCGCCGCGGCCCGCACCACACCGTCCACCACGAGTGCCGCCGCCGAGTCCAGGCCCTGCACCACCCGGTACTCGCGGGCACTGAGGTCCGGCAGCTCGCGGCGTTTGAAGTCGACGCTGTTGTGCAGCCCGCTGATGCCCAGAACCTTCATGATGGCGTCTCCTCGGAGCCGGCCCGACGGTGGATGTGTGCCGTCGCCGCCTCCCGCAACGCCCGCCGGTCGACCTTCTGGCTGGGCGTGAGGGGCAGCTCCGGTAGCGCGACGATCCGTTGCGGCAGCAACGCGGTGGGCAGCGACGCCGCCAGGTGCTCGCGGAGCGCCACGTCGGTGACGGCCGGACCGTCCCCGCCGGTCCGCACGTACAGCACGAGCCGCTGGTCGTCCTCGGCCGCGGTGACGACCACCGCCGCCGCCTGGATCACCGCCGGATGGCGCTCGGCGTACGTCTCGATCTCTTCGAGCTCGATCCGGTGTCCCCGGATCTTGACCTGGTTGTCGGCGCGCCCGTGGTACGACAACGTGCCGTCCGGACGCCAGGCACACAGGTCACCGGTGCGGTACTCGTCGTCCCGGAACACCACGGCGGTGCGCTCGGGGTCGCCGAGGTACCCGACGGCGAGCTGCGGACCGCCGACGTGCAGCTCACCGACCTGGCCCACCGGGACCGGCCGCCCGTCCCGGCCCCGGACGACGGCGACGGTGCCCGGCAGCGGTGCGCCGATCGGCACCGGGTCGGGCACCGGAGGGCCGAGCCGGTGGGCGGTGCACCAGATGGTGGCCTCGGTCGGGCCGTAGACGTTCCACACGGTGGCACCGGTGTCCACCAGGCGGGCCGCCAGGTCGGCGGTGACCGCCTCGCCGCCGCAGAGGAGCGTCCGCCCGGCCAGGTCGCCCGAGAGGTGCGGCAGGATCAGCCGCCAGCCCGACGGCGTGGCCTGGATCAGGTCGGGCCGGGCGGCGGAGAGGTACCCGCCCAGTCGGGCCGGGTCCCGCCGCGTCGCGTCGTCGACCAGCAGCAGCCGGCCACCGGTCGCCAGCGGCAGGAAGAGTTCGAGCAGCGAGATGTCGAAGGTCAGCGCCGTCGTGCCGGCCACCGTCGGGGTGCCGGGGGCCAGCAGGTCGGCGAAGGTGACGACGCAGTGCGCCAGCGCCGCGTGCGACACCCCGACCACCTTGGGCCGACCGGTCGAGCCGGAGGTCGACATCGCGTACGCGAGGTCGTCGCCGGTCGGCGGGTCGCCGGCGGGAAGCGGGGCCGCAGCCGGGAGCGGGTCACCGGCCGGTGGCGCCACGACCCGGCAGTCCGGGCGGGTCGTCTGCGGATCGGCCAGCACGGCGAACCGCGCGTCCGCGGTGTCGAGCAGGGTGTCCAGCCGAGCCTGCGGATGCTTCGGGTCGACCGGCAGGAACGCGGCCCTCAGCGACCAGACGGCCAGCAGGGTGACCACCAGCTCGGCCCGGCGGGGCAGCCCGACCGCGACCACGTCGCCGGGG
>NZ_SISL01000568.1:0-3378 GCF_004307965.1 Verrucosispora sp. SN26_14.1
GTCCGACCGGCCGGACCCGGCCGCCGCCGTCGACCAGGCGGTACGCGCCGAGCTGCGCACCGCGATCGACCCGACCGAGTGGCCCTCCCGCAGCACGCTGTGGCGGCTCGGGCCGGACGAGCACGTGCTCTGCCTGAACCTGCACCACCTGGTGACCGACGCCTGGTCCACCGGAATCCTCTTCCGGGACCTCGGCATGCTCTACGCGCAGGCCAGCGGCGTACCGATCCGGCTGCCCGCCACCGGCTGGCAGTACGCGGCCTTCGTCCGGTGGCAGCAGGAACTGCTCGACGGCGACGGGCTGCGCCGGCACCGGGAGTACTGGCGGCGGCAGCTGACCGGCAGCGAACTGCCGGCGGTGGGCACGTCCGCCGTCGCGCCCTCGTCCTCGGACGGCCCGACCACCTCCGACGTGGCGGTCGACCTGGACCGGGAGGCGGTGGCCCGGCTGCGCGCCCTGGCCCGGACCCAGCGGACCACCCTGTTCTCGGTGCTGCTGGCGGTCTTCTATCACCACCTGCACCGCATCACCGGCCAGGACGACCTGGCGGTGGCCTCGATGTTCGCCAACCGGTCGCGTCCCGAGCTGCGGGAGACCGTCGGCCTGCTGGCCAACATGGTGCTGCTGCGGGCCCGGGTCGGGCAGGCCGAGACCTTCGCCGACCTGGTCGGGCAGGCGCATGCGGCGGCCATCGGCGCCTTCACCTACCAGGACCTGCCGTACCAGATGTTGCCGCTGGACGTGGTGCAGACCGGCGGGCGGCGCGCCGACGACGTGCTGTTCAACGTGATGGCCGAGGTGCAGCACCGGACGGTGTCGGCGGGCCTCGGGTTCGAACTGCTGGTGCCGCCCGGGTTGGGCAGCCGGTTCCAGTTCGAGCTGGCGGTGGCCCCGGTCGGCCCGGCGGACCTGCGGGCGGTGTTCTACCACAGCACCGCCGCGTACCCGCCCGCCGCGGCCCACGCGTTCCTCGCCGGCTACGCCGACCTGGCCGCCCGGCTGGCCGCCGAACCGACCGCACCGCTGCGGACCAGGCGCGGCGGCTGACGCCCCGGCCCAGAAGCGCCACACAACACGACACTGGCGTCACACACTCTTGACACCGCATCCGGGTGCTGGGAGGCTTCGACCAGCCCTACCTGGTAGCGCGCAGGGAGCGGGGGTGCCTGTACCCGCCGGACGCGACCGCTCACACGACAACTGCTGTGACAGGAAGGTCCACATGCCACTTCACCTGCACTGGTTCCTCCCGTCCCACGGTGACGGCCGTGAGGTGGCGAAGACCCCGCAGGGCGCGCCCGTCGACCCGGCGGAGAACGTCCGGCGCGCGCCGGACATCGACTACCTGGCGCAGGTCGCGGGAGCCGCCGACCGCTTCGGCTTCACCGGCGCCCTGGTGCCGACCGGGCTGTTCTGCGAGGACCCCTGGCTGGTGTCGGCCGCCCTGGCGGACCGGACCCGTCGGCTGCACTTCATGGTCGCCGTACGCCCCGGCTCGGTGGCGCCGACGGTGGCCGCGCAGATGGCCGCCACCCTGCAACGCCTCTCCGGTGGTCGGCTGCTGCTCAACGTGGTCACCGGCGGCGACCCCGACGAGCAGCTGCGCTACGGCGACTGGCTCGACCACGACCAGCGTTACGCCCGCGCCGAGGAGTTCCTCGACGTCTTCGGCCGCGCCTGGTCCGGTGGCACGTACGACTTCGAGGGCACCCACTACCGGGTACGGGCCGGTCGGCTGACCCGGGGACATCCGGTCACCCCGCCGGTCTTCCTCGGTGGGTCCTCGGCCGCCGCGCACGACGTGGCCGCCCGGCACGCCGACGTCTACCTGGCCTGGGGCGAACCCCCCGAGCAACTGGCCGCCCTGGTGAAGAAGGTCCGGGACCGGGCCGACGCGCAGGGCCGCGAGCTGTCCTACGGATCCCGGTTCCACGTGATCAGCCGGGACACCGCCGAGGAGGCGTGGGACGTCGCGCACCGCCTGGTGGCCGGGATGCACCCGGACACCATCGCCGCCGCCCAGCGGCGCTTCGCGCGCACCGAGTCCGAGGGGCAACGCCGGATGGCCGCCCTGCACCAGGGCCGGACCGACAGCCTCGAGGTCTACCCGAACGTGTGGGCCGGCTACGGGCTGGTCCGCCCCGGCGCCGGAGCCGCGCTGGTCGGCAGCCACGTCGAGGTGGCCGACCGGATCGAGGAGTACCACGCCCTCGGACTGGACCATCTGATCCTCTCCGGCCAGCCGCACCTGGAGGAGGCGTACACCTTCGGTGAGGGTGTGCTGCCGATCCTCCGCCGGCGGGGACTGCTGGCCGACCCGGAAGGAGACCGGTGACCGACCTGCGGCAACACGCGCCCGAGCGGATGATCCCTCCGACGGATCCCCTCTCCGTTCCGGCCACCGTCCTGATCGGCAACCCGCGCCGGGGCTCGCGGACCCTCACCGTGGCCCGGCACGTGACCGGCGCGCTGCGGACCGGTCTGGCCGACCTCGGCGTACACCTCGGCGAGCCGCACCTGGTCGACCTGGCCGAACTCGGCGCGGACCTGCCGTCCCGGCTGATCGCCGGCACCGCCGCCCACGCGCCCCTGGAACGGGTGGTCGCCCGGGTCCGCGGACCCGGCCTGCTGGTGGTGGTGAGCCCGACCTTCAAGGGTTCCTACACCGGCCTGCTGAAGCTCTTCCTCGACATGCTCCCCCGCGAGGGACTGCGTCCGGGCACGGTCGCGGTGCCGGTGATGACCGCCGGCTGGGCGCAGCACCGCTTCGTCTGCGACGCACAGCTACGCCCGTTGCTGGTGGAGCTGGGTGCCGTGGTGCCGGTCCGCGGCCTGGCGGTGCTCGAGGAGGAGTTCGGCGACCTCGACGCGGCGGTCGCCGGATGGACCACGGCCGCGGTGCCGGTGCTCGCCGCCGTACTGCGCAGTTGCCAGCCCCCGTCTGTGGGACCGCACCGACCCGCGGAACCCGTTCCCGTCCATCAACCCGCACAGCTCCGGTGAGCCGGGCGATCCGGAAGGAAGTAGCGACCATGAGTGAGCAGACCCCGACGGTCGTGGGACCGAAGCAGTCCGACGAGCAGATCCGCGCTCAGGTCCAGGCCATCGTGCTCGACCTGGCGCCCAACCCCGACGGCCTGCGTGGGGAGGAGACGGCCCTGGTCCAGGACCTCGGCTTCCACTCGCTGGCCCTGATGGAACTCGCCTTCGCCCTGGAGGACGAGTTCGACCTCGAACCGATCGACGAGAAGACGGCCCGGTCGATCACCTCGCTCGGTGCGGTGCAGGAGCACGTGCTGCGCCGGATCGCCGAGCGTGACGCCGGGGCCTGACCCTCGGACGACGAGAACGGCCGGCCACCCCGATGGGTGGCCGGC
>NZ_SISL01000569.1:0-3374 GCF_004307965.1 Verrucosispora sp. SN26_14.1
GGCGTGAGGTGCGGCGCGGGCCGGGCCCGACCGCACCTCACGCTGGTCAGACCTGGGTCCACAGCGCCGGTACGTTCGGCGGCTCCCATCCGGCGATGGCGGTGTGCGCCTGCCGGCACCGGTACGTGCGCCCGCCGTAGGTGACCTGGTCGCCGACGGCGTAGGCGCGGCCGGCGGTCCACGTGCCCCCGGCCGGCGGGTTGGTGGTCGGGCCGGTCGTCGGGGTCGGCGACGGTGCCGGCGGGGTGGTCGGGCTCGGGCTCGGCGTGGGGTTGCCGCTGCCGCCGCCGATCTGGAGGTCGACGCAGGAGTAGAAGGCGTTGGCGGTGTCCGAGATGTTCCAGACGGCCAGCAGCTTCTGGCGGCCCGAGTAGCCGGACAGGTTCACGGTGTGCGAGACGGTGGGACCCGGCTGGCGATTGCCGCCGCTGAACACCGCGACCCGGGTGTTGCCGATGAAGTACTCCCAGTCGCGGGTGGCGTGCTGCGCCGTGTTGACCCAGGTGAAGGTGACCGTGGTGCCGACCGAGGTGGCGGGCCAGCCCCGGTTGTCGTCATTGAGGACGGCAAAGTGGGAGATGTTGGCGTGGCAGGTGCGGAGCCCCTTGGGGCCTTCCACGCTCTGCGGCTCCCAGCGGATCTGGCCGCAGTCCGGTACGCGGTTCTGGGCGCAGAGCGCCTGGCGGCTAGGCGGCGACGAGACGTAGCCGTGGGCCTGGGCCGGGGTCGCGACGGCCAGGGTGGAGACCATGGCCCCGGCGGCGACGAGCGGGAGGGTGATTCTTCGACGCATGGCGGCACTCCCTTTCGGCATGTTGCCTGGTGAGGTGCCACCAACATAATTTAAACCTTGTTAACAGTAAAGACCGCTATCGATAAAACGCACGGTACGCGCATCCGAGGCCCCTCAGGTCGCGCCCGCGCGTCGATCCAGGTCCGCCCACACTTCCTCCCGCCTCACGATCATCAGCACGCCAGCGCCCGCCCGACGTCGGCCCACCGGACCGCCCGCGCCCGGCCGGACGCCTCGCGCCGTGGCCGACGCGCGTCGGCGACACGCCGAGCGAACCGGACGAGTCAGCGCGATTTCGCGTCGCACCAAGCCGAGATCAGGGCAAACTTGCACAAAAGGCTCTAACTGGAGGGATCCGTCGTGGCCACCTGTGAGGTCTGCGGTAACGACTACTGGCTGGCGTTCGAGGTGCGCACGGTCAGCGGTGACGTGCACACGTTCGACAGCTTCGAGTGCGCCAGCCACAAGCTGGCCCCCATCTGCGAACACTGCGGCGTCAAGATCCTCGGACACGGCGTGGAGGTCTCCGGCCGCTTCTTCTGCTGCGGGCACTGCGCACGGGCGGTGGAGACGGAGCAGGGTGCCGAGATCCGCGACGCCGTCGGCGCCCGCCCCGCCTGACCCACCGCGCGACGGCTCCCCCGCTGAACGCCGCCCCACGCGCGCCAGCGCCGCACCGCACTAGCGCCGCCGCACCGCACTAGCGCCGCCGCGCACGCTGGCGCCGCCCGGGCCCACGCGTTAGCAGGGGTCCCCTGCTATGCACGAGGCGTTAGCAGGGGACCCCTCCTTTCACGCGACCGGGCACGGCCTAACCTGGCCGGGTGTCGAGCACCGAACTGCGGGTCGCGCGCTTCACCGACCTGGACGCCCGGACCTTTCACGACCTGGTACGCCTGCGCGCCGACGTGTTCGTGGTCGAGCAGCAGTGCCCGTACCCGGAACTCGACGGACGGGACGTCGAACCGGGCACCTGGCACCTCTGGCTGGCCCACGGCGGCGCACCCGTCGCGTACCTGCGGATCCTGGCCGACCCGGACGGCGTCGCCAGGATCGGACGGGTGGTGGTGGCCCCGGCGGCGCGCGGCGGCGGGCAGGCCGGGCGGCTGATGACGGAGGCGCTGGCCCGGATCGGTGACCGTCCCTGCGTGCTGGACGCCCAGTCACACCTGGTGGCGCTCTACGCCAGGTACGGCTTCACGGCCAGCGGGCCCGAGTACGTCGAGGACGGCATCTCGCACACCCCGATGCGCCGCGTGGCCTGAGCAGCCGGGCAGTCCCGCCCAGCCCACCATCGAATTGACCAGTGGCGATGGTGTGTGCCATTCTTCGGGCGAAGCCAGGGCAACGTGATCAGGCCGGGAGAGGCAACTCCCGTGCGATCCGGGCGATGTCGCGATCCGACGACTCCCCCTGGGGGCTCCATGTCCAAGCTAGTTCGAAAATCACGGGCACTGTCGCTGTTGGGTGTGGCGGCCGGTGCCATGCTGCTGCTCTCCACAGCGCTTGTCGCTCCGGTGTCCGCGCACGGTTCGGTGGCCAACCCGATCTCCCGCAACTACGGCTGCTGGCAGCGCTGGGGCGGTGACTTCCAGAACCCGCGGATGGCCACCGAGGACCCGATGTGCTGGCAGGCCTGGCAGGCCAACCCGAACGCCATGTGGAACTGGAACGGCCTGTTCCGCGAGGGGGTGGCCGGCAACCACCAGGGCGCCATCCCGAACGGCCAGCTCTGCTCCGGTGGCCGTACCGAGAGCGGGCGCTACAACGCGTTGGACGCCGTCGGCGCCTGGCGGACCACCTCGGTGGCCAACAGCTTCCGGCTCAAGTTCTTCGACCAGGCCAGCCACGGTGCCGACTACATCCGGGTGTACGCCTCCCGGCAGGGCTACGACGTACTGACCAAGCCCCTTGCCTGGTCGGACCTGGAACTGGTCGGCCAGATCGGTAACACTCCGGCCTCGCAGTGGCAGCGCGAGGTCGACGGGGTGTCCACCGAGATCCCGGTGAACGCGCCGGGTCGCAGCGGACGGCACGTGCTGTTCACCGTCTGGCAGGCCAGCCACACGGACCAGTCGTACTACATCTGCAGCGACGTGCAGTTCGGTGGCGGCACCACGCCTCCCCCGACCACCCCGCCGGCCTCGCCGACGCCGACGCCGACCTTCGACCCGCCCACCACGCCGCCGACGACCACCGCACCGCCGGTGGCGGGTGCCTGCGCGGCGACGTACCGGGTGACCTCGACCTGGTCCGGTGGTTTCCAGGGTGAGGTGCAGGTGACCGCGGGCAGCGCGGCCATCCGGAGTTGGCGGGTGACCTGGACGTACGCCAGCGGCCAGCAGGTCAGCCAGGCGTGGAACGCCACCCTCAGTTCCAGCGGTTCGACGGTGACCGCTCAGAACGTCAGCTACAACGGCGGCCTCGGAGCCGGAGCCAGCACCACCTTCGGCTTCCTGGCCTCCGGCAGCGGGTCGAGCGCACCGACGCTGACCTGCACGGCGACCACCTGACCCCGGACGGGGCCGCGCCTACTCCTTTCTCTTAAACACATCTCCGAGCCCACGAGACTAGCGCTCAT
>NZ_SISL01000057.1:0-20935 GCF_004307965.1 Verrucosispora sp. SN26_14.1
GCGACGCACCGCGCGCCGCCGACGCCTCCGGGGACGGCCCGGTGCAGGCGGCGGTACTCGGCGCGCTGCGGGACACGCTGCACCTCGACGAGGCCCGCCTGCGCCCCACCGACGTGCTGCGGGACCTGCCGGGCTTCGACTCGTTCCGGCTGGTCGACGTCATCGACCGGGTCGAGCGGCGGCTGGGCGTCGAGGTCCCGGCCACCGCGCTCTCCGCCGCCGACCTGCGGGACGTCGGCTCGCTGTGCGCGATGTTCGCGGACGCCGGCCCTGCCGGAGGCGACCGATGAGCGCCGACCTGCTGCACGGCCTGCTCGACCGGGCCGCGTCGCGGTGGCCGGACGCCGACGCGGTCAGCGACGGTACGGTCCGACTCAGCCATCGGGAGGTGGACGCGCACAGCCGCCGGCTCGCCGACTGGCTGCACCGGCAGGGCGTGCGGCGCGGTGACCGGGTGGTGGTCGCGGTGACCGCCGACGCCACCCTGCCCGCCCTGCTCTACGCGGTGTCCCGGATCGGCGCGGTCTTCGCGGTGATCCGGGTGCCCGCTCCCGAGGTCGCCCTCGCCCACGTGCTGGACGACGCCGAGCCGGTGCTCGTCGTCACCGACGATCCGCTCCTGCGCGAGCTGGCGCGGGCCCGCAACGTCGCCGTCCGCGCCTCGGCCGCCCTGACCGGCGCGGCGGAGGGCACCTCACCGCTGGCCCTGACCGGCACGCCGCCGCTGGCGGTGGACCCGGTCTGCCTGATCTACACCTCCGGCAGCACCGGCATGCCGAAGGCGGTGGTCTCCACCCACGCCCAGGTCACCTTCGCGGTACGCGCGATCCAGTCGGAACTGTCGTACCGCCCGGACGACGTGGTGCACGACGTGCTGCCCACCTCGTTCGACTACGGCCTGTACCAGATCTTCCTGAGCACGGTCGCCGGATGTCGGCTGCACCTGGGCGACGCCGGGCAGACCGGGGGACGCCTCCTGGTCGCGCTGCGCGAGTCCGGAGCCACCGTGCTGCCCTGCGTGCCGTCACTCGCCATCAACCTGCTGCGACTGCTGCGCCGTCCCGGTGCGGTACGCCCACGGCTGCGCCTGATCACCAACACCGGGGCGACCATGCCGCCCGAGGTGCTCGCCGGTCTGCGCGAGGCGCTACCCGACCTGAAGGTGCAACTCATGTTCGGACTCACCGAGTGCAAGCGTGCCGCCATCATGCCGCCGGACGAGGACCTGCGGCGGCCGGGCGCGTCCGGCCGGGCGCTGCCCGGCACCGAGATCTTCACGGTGGACTCCACCGGTCGGCGGCAACCCCACGGCACCCCGGGTGAGCTGGTGGTGCGCGGCCCGCACGTGATGGCCGGCTACTGGCGACGCCCCGAGCTGACCGCCGAACGCTTCGTCCGTCGCGACGGGCTGTTCCCGCAACTGCACACCGGCGACTACGGCCACGTGGACGCCGACGGTTACGTGCACTACACCGGTCGGCGCGACGACGTCTACAAGGAGAAGGGGACCCGGGTCAGCGCGACCGAGGTGGAGGCCGCCGCGTACCGGGTGGACGGCGTGGAGGTGGCCGGAGTGCTGCCGCCCGCCGACGGTCGCGACGGCGCCACCCTCTTCGTGGTCGCCGAGCTGGCGGCCGACGACATCCTGCACCGGCTGCGCGGCCAGTTGGAGGAGATGAAGGTGCCCGCGCGGTGCGTGGTGCTGCCGAGCCTGCCGCTCAACGGCAACGGCAAGGTCGACCGCCGCGCGCTGGCCCGGTTGGCGGGTGAGCGTCATGGCTGACCTGCCCTTCGAGACCCCGGCCTACCGTTACGACCTGGCCGACGTACGCGCCAACCACGCCGCGTTGCGCGCGGCCCTGCCCACGCCCAGCCGCCTCTACTACTCGCTCAAGGCCAATCCGCACCCGGCGATCGTGGCGACACTGCATCAGGCCGGATGCGGTGCCGAGATCTGCTCCCCCGGCGAACTGGCCACGGCGCTGGCCGCCGGTGTGCCCGGCGACCGGATGCTCTACACCGGCCCCGGCAAGCGCGACGCCGAGGTGGTCGAGGCCGTCGAGGCGGGTGTGCGGTGGTTCTCGGTCGACTCGCCGGGCGCTCTCGACCAGGCCGACCGGATCGCCGGTGGGTTCGGCACCACGTTGCACTGCCTGCTGAGGGTCAACGACCGGGTGCCGAACCCCGGCCAGGGGTTGACCATGACCGGCGTCGCCTCGCAGTTCGGTGCCGACGTGGACTGGATCGAGCGCCAGCCTGAGGCGTTCCGGTCCCGGTCGGCGGCGGTCGTCTCCGGGTTCCACCTCTACACCGGCAGCAACGTCGAGTCGGTGGACGCGCTGGTGACCCAGTTCGCCTCCGCCGCCGCCACCGCGCACCGGCTGCGCGACCTGCTCGGCATCGAGCTGACGCTGCTCAACCTGGGTGGTGGCTTCGGCGCGCCGTTCGCCCGCGCCGGGCACAACGCCGACCTGACCGGGCTCGACGCGCAGATTCGTACGACACTGGACGATCTCTTCCCGGGCTGGCCGGACGACGACCCGGTGATCGCGTTCGAGTCCGGTCGCTTCCTCACCGCCACCGCCGGGACCCTGCTGACCCGGGTGCTGGACGTCAAGCACTCGCACGGCACACCCGTGGTGGTGCTGGAGTCCGGCATCAACCACCTCGGCGGGATGTCCGGCCTGCGTCGATTGCCGCCGCTGGTCCCGGCCCTGCACGCGGACGGGTCCACCGAACCGGCCGACGGGCCGGCGTTGACCGGGGCCATCGTCGCCGGTCCGCTCTGCACCCCGCTGGACACCTGGGCCCGCGCCGCGACGCTGCCCGACGTACGCCCCGGTGACGTGCTCAGCGTGCCGAACGTCGGCGCGTACGGGCTCTCCGCGAGCCTGCTGGCCTTCCTCGGCCACCCGGCGCCGCTGGAGGTCGTCTGCGACGGCGAGCAGGTCGTCGAGACGTCCCGGCTGACGCTGACCCGGACGCCGGGCACCGCACCGGGCGACCCGACCGATCCACGAGACGAAAGGTGACCGTCATGAACGCCGAATTCACCGAGATGCTCCGGCCGTTCCTCAAGTTCGCCGGCGACAAGGAGATCACCGAGGAGTCCCGCCTGCGTGACCTGGGCCTGGACTCGATGCGGGAGATCGAGCTGCTCTTCGCCATCGAGGACACCTTCGGCGTCGCCGTTCCCGACGACAAGCTGGTCGACTCGACGTTCGCCACGGCGGGCGGGCTGTGGCACGTGGTCGAGCAGTTGCGGACGCCGGTCGGTGGTGGTGCCCGATGACCGGGTACGCCGAGGCGGTGACCACGGTGACCGAGGTCGCCGCCGCGCACGCCGAGGCCGCCGACGCCACGGCCACGTTCCCCACCGAGGCGCTGGACGCGATGCGCCGCACCCGACTGCTCGGCCTGCTGGTGCCGACCACCGAGGGCGGACCCGGCGGCACGCTCACCGACATGGTCGACGTCACCGAGGCGTTGGGCCGGGTGGACATGTCGGTGGCGATGGTCTTCACGATGCACTGCCAGCAGGTGGCGGCACTTGCCGCGTACGCCGGGGAGAAGCTGCGCGCCGAGGTGCTGCCGGCGGTGGCGCGGGGCGAGGTGTACCTCGGCTCGGTCACCACGGAGCCGGGCAAGGGGGGCCACCTGCTCACCTCCGAGTCGGGGCTGGAGCAGGACGGGGAGATGCTGCGCATCGACCGGCAGGCCCCGATCGTCACCGGCGGCCCGTACGCGGACGCGTTCCTGATCACCACGCTGGCGCCGCAGGCCGAGTCGGCCACGCAGGTCGACCTGGTCTACGCCGCCCGTGACCAGGTGGAGACCGAGGTGACCGGCGGCTGGCAGCCGTTGGGCATGCGGGCCACCCACAGCGTGCCGATGCGCCTGCGCGGTGCGGTGCCGCAGTGGCAGGTGGTGGGCGAGCACGGCGGGTTCCGCGACATCGCCACCCGGGTGTTCGCACCGCTGGCCCACGTCGGCTGGGCTGCGGCGTGGCTGGGGACGGCGGCCGGCGCGTACTCGCGGGTGCTGCGGCACGCCCGCAGCGAGGCGGGACGGCGTCAGTTCGCTCCGTCGTCGGAGTTGGTGCTGCTGCGCCTGGCCGGGATTCGTACCCGGCTCGACGCCGTGAACGCCCTGCTGCGACACACCGTGTCGGTGGTGGACTCGGCATCCGACATGTCCGCCGCGCCGGTGCAGTCGCTGCTCAACACGCTCAAGATCCGGGCGGCCGAGGAGTCCTTCGCCGCCGTGCACGAGCTGGTCGAACTGGTGGGGCTGCGGCACGGCTACCTCACCGGCTCGCCGCTGGCCGTGGAGCGTGCCTTCCGCGACCTGCGGTCGGCGTCGCTGAACTACGGCAACGACCGGCTGCGGCTGGCCAACGGGGCGCTGGCACTGCGCGATCCGGGGGTGCGTCTTGCCTGAGCCGACAGCCGACTTCACCGCCACGCTGCGTACGGCGCTGGCGGGGGCGGACACCGCCGACGCACGGGCCCTCTGGCGGGCACTGGGCGCCGGCGGTGTCCTCGTCGCCCTCTGTCCCGACGGTGGTACCCAACCGGACCCGCGCCGGCTGGCGACGCTGCTGACCGAACTGGACGCACGCTGCCCGCTCGGCGTGACCCTGTCGATCTGCGTCCAGGTGGCCACCGTGCTGCCGCTGCTCTCGGAGGCGGCCACCGGACCGGTCGCCGAGACGGTGGCCGACATGGTGCGCGGCGAGACGACGGTGGCGCTGGCCGTCACCGACGCCGGTGCCTCCGGGTCGGACCTGCTCGACGCCACCACCCGGGCCAAGCTCGGCGACGACGCCGTGACCCTGGACGGCCGCAAGGAATGGATCACCAACGCCACCACCTGCGACGCGGCGCTGGTGCTCGCCCGGCACCGCGAGCCCCGGCACTTCACCAGCTTCTGCTGGCTACTGGTGCCGCGGTCGGCGCCGGGGGTGACGGTCGAGCCCGCCGGGCGGGCCTTCGCCGGGTCCGGAGTGGGACACCTCCGGTTCGACGGCGTGGCCCTGGAACCGAACGCGCTGGTCGGTCGGCCCGGCCGTGCGCTGGCCGGGTTCGCCCGGCAGGTCGGCGTCGAGCGGCTGGCCGGTGCCCTCTGGTCCCGGGCCATCTGCCGCCGGCTGATGACCGGGCTCGGGGACTGGCTGCGGGCCCGGCCCGCCGCCGACGGCACGCTCTGGGAGCACCCGGCGGTCCGCGAGCGGTACGCCCGCTGCCTGGTCGCCCTGCGCCAACTCGACGCGTTGTGCGCGCCCCTGCTGGACGG
This sequence comes from Verrucosispora sp. SN26_14.1, assembly GCF_004307965.1. Lineage (NCBI taxonomy): Bacteria > Bacillati > Actinomycetota > Actinomycetes > Micromonosporales > Micromonosporaceae > Micromonospora > Verrucosispora sp. SN26_14.1. Next base: position 5,296 of record NZ_SISL01000057.1, read on the forward strand.
GCCGCCCGGTCCACCGTCGACCGCCACCGGCATGGTGCTCAAGGTGGCCGCCGCCGAGACGGTCGAGACGATCGCCGCCGAGGCGGTGCACCTGCGAGGCGCGGACGCGTTCCGCGACGGCGGCGAGGCCGCGCTGCGTACCGAGGCGGCCATGTTCGGCATCGCCGGTGGTGCCACCGGGACGATGCTGGCCGGGCTCGCCGACCACGCGGACGACCTGCTCGGGAGCAGGCCATGAGCAGCGGGTACCGCCTATCCGGGATGCCGGGGTCGGTGGCGGTCGCACTGCCCGACGGGGTCTTCACCGCCTACGCGCCGATCGGGGACCCGGGGACGCCGGAGGGCCCGGCCGGGGACACCGGTCGGGGGCTGCCACCGTGGCGGGTCAGCGAACGGGTCGCCGCACGGCGGCTGCTGACCACGCTGATCGCCGCGGTGGCACCGGCCGGCACCGGCCGCCTCGCGGTGGGCAGCCGCCCGGGTGGGCAGCCGTACCTGCCGGGCCGCCCCGACCTCGAAGTCAGCCTGGCGCACTCCGGGGCGGTCGTCGCGGCGGCGGTGCACACCCGGGGCGGTGCGGTCGGGGTGGACGTGCAGGAGCCGTACCCGGTGGGTGACGCCCTGGTGCGGCGCTGCTGTCCGCAGGGCGTCGCCGCGCTGCTGCGACACGACCGGCCCACCCGCGACGCGGCGGTGGCCCGGATCTGGACGGTGCAGGAGTCCTGCGCCAAGGCCACCGGGCGCGGGCTGGGCATCCGGCCGTGGCGGATCCCGGTCGGCCCGGACCAGGAGCACGGCCGGTGGCGGCACCTGCGCTGGCGGACGCTGCCACCGACCGGCGGTACTCCGTGGAGCTGCGCCTGGGAGCCGATCGACGACAGGAAGGGAGCAACGCCGTGAGTTTGTACCAGTGGTTCCAGCGGAGCGTCACGCGGTCGCCGGAGGAGACGGCGCTGGAGGTGGGCGCGGCGGCGGTGACGTACCGGCAGCTCGACGAGATCGTCGCACACCTGGCCGGACGACTCTGCCACCCGACCGGCCGCCGGCCCGCCGCCGTCGGTCTGCTGGCCGCCCGGAGCCTGTCCGCGTACGCCGGCTATCTGGCCGCACTGCGGGTGGGGGCGGTCGTGGTGCCGCTCAACCCCACCTTCCCGACCTCCCGCAACGTGCAGTTGTGCCGGGGCGGCGGAGTCGAGGTCGTGGTGGTCGACGAGGCGGGTGCCACCGTCTCCGCCGACCTGTCGGCCCGGACCGGTGCCGTGCCGGTACGCCTCGACGACTCCCGGGACGCCGCACCGGTGCCGCCGATCGGGAGCGGACCGGACGACGTGGCGTACACCCTGTTCACCTCCGGCTCGACCGGCCGCCCGAAGGGTGTGCCGATCCGGCACCGCAACGTCGACGCCTACCTCGCGTACTGCCTCGACCGTTACCCGATCGGGCCCGGCGACCGGCTGTCGCAGAACTTCGACCTGACCTTCGACCCCTCGGTCTTCGACATGTTCGTCGCGTGGGGCAGTGGGGCGACGCTAGTCGTGCCGCAGCCCGACGAGGTGCTGACCCCGGTGCGCTTCGTCAACGAGCGGGGAATCACCGGCTGGTTCTCGGTGCCGTCGGTCGTCTCGCTGGCCCGTCGGATGCGGATGCTGTCGCCGGGTGCCATGCCGGGCCTGCGGTACAGCCTCTTCGCCGGTGAACCGCTGACGTGCGAGCAGGCGCGGGCGTGGGCCGAGGCCGCCCCGAACAGTGTGCTGGAGAACCTGTACGGCCCCACCGAGCTGACGGTGACCTGCACCGGTCACCGGTTGCCGGCCGACGTCGCCGACTGGCCGGTCACCTCGAACGGGACCGTGCCGATCGGCGAGGTGCACCCGCACCTGGACGCGATCCTGCGGTCCGAGACGGGCGAGATCGTCGGCGACGACGGCGAGCTCTGCGTACGCGGACCGCAGTGCTTCACCGGGTACGTCGACCCGGACGACGACACCGGCCGTTTCGTCGAGCACGACGGGCAGCGGTACTACCGCACCGGTGACCGGGTCCGCCGCGAGGACGGCGTACTGGTCCACCACGGACGCCTCGACGACCAGGTGAAGATGCACGGCTACCGGATCGAGCTGGGCGAGATCGAGATGGTCCTGCGCGGCCACCCGGATGTGCAGGACGCGGTGGTGCTGGCGCTCGGTTCGGGTGAGCGCACCTGCCTGGAGGCCGTCTACACCGGCACCGGGGGGATCGGCGAGGAGCTGCGGCAGCGCTGTGCCGACCGGCTGCCCGGATACATGGTGCCGAGTCGCATCCACCACGTACCCGCGCTGCCGACGAACGCCAACGGCAAGACCGACCGACGCCGGATAGCCGCCCTGGTCGACACGGCGGCCGGCGAGACGAGAGGAGCGCTGTGATGACCGACGTGTCGCGTCGGGTCGACACCGACCGGGGATTCCGGTCGGTCGCCGGCCGCTTCGCCACAGGGGTGGCGGTGGCCACCGCACGAGGTACGGACGGGCCGGTCGGCATGACCGTCAACTCGTTCACCACCGTGTCGTTGGACCCCCGGATGCTGCTGATCTGCCTCAGGCACGACTGCCGGCTGCTCGGGACGGTCCGCCGGACCGGCCGATTCGCGATCACGGTGCTCGCCGACGACCAACGCGACGAGGCGGCCTGGTTCGCCTCCCGGGGCCGTCCGGCGGGGACCGAGGGCTTCGCGGGCATCCCGCACGACCCGGAACGGACCACCGGCTGTCCGCTGCTCACCGACGGGGTCGCGTACTTCGGCTGTGAGGCGGTGCGTACCGACCCGGCCGGTGACCACATGGTGCTGATGGGTGTCGTCCGGTCGTCGGGCCTGTTGCGCCCGAAGCCGCCACTGCTCTTCGTGGACGGCCACTACGCCCGCGTAGCCGACGGAGTGCGGGCATGAGCGAGCGCAGCGAGCGAATCATCAGGCTCGGCACAAATGTCGGCCCGCAGCGCAGCGGAGGGACGACATGAGCGAGCGCAGCGAGCGAATCATCAGGCTCGGCACAAATGTCGGCCCGCAGCGCAGCGGAGGGACGACATGAGCGAACGACGTGAGCGAATCATCAGGCTCGGTGGAAATGTCGGCCCGCAGCGCAGCGGAGGGACGACATGAGCGTCGGGGCGGCTCCTACGGATCTGCGGAATCTCAGCGTCCGTGCGGCGCGGGCGGGTGCGGACGCGATCCGCGAGGTGTGCGACCGGGGGGTGCGGTTGTCCCTCAAGGGCGGCGCGGCCCAGAACCCGGTCACCAGCGCGGACCACGCCAGCGAGCGGGCGATCCTGGGCCTGATCGCCCGGTCCCGGCCCCAGGACGCGGTACTGGCCGAGGAGTCCGGGTTGACCACCGGATGCTCGGGTCTGCGCTGGATCGTCGACCCGCTCGACGGCACGCTGAACTTCAGCCACGGCCTGAGCCGTTACGCGGTGAGCATCGCCGTGGCGGCGGACCGGGGCGACACCGGTGGGGTCGAGGGGCGTGGCACGGGTGACGGGGGTCGGGTGGTGGCCGCGACGATCCTCCAGCCGGCTACCGGCGCCTGCCTGATACTCGGCGGCGACGAGGTGCGTGACGGTCAGGACGCCCCGGTCACGGTGGACCGTGCCGCGGTGCCGGGGCACGCGCTCGTCGCGTTCGCGGTGCCCAACACGCCCGGTCCGCGCCGTCAGGCGTACCGGCTGTTGAGTCTGGTCGCGCCTCGCGTGGCCGATCTGCGCAACTCGGGCTCGACCGTCTGCGACCTGGCCGCCGTGGCGACCGGCGAGTTGGACGCCTTCGTCAGTTTCGACCCTGCGCCGTGGGACATCGCCGCCGGCACCGCCCTGATCGAGGCGACCGGTGGGACGAGCCGGCGCTGGCACCGGGCGGGCCGTCGCGTCTTCGCCACCGGCGCTCCGGCGGTGGTGGCGGCACTGGCGGACTGGCTGGGCCCGACCGGAGACGACCGTGCCGACGAGGAGGAGTGGCGAGATGACCAGCAGTCCTGATTTCCGACTCGCGTTGGTGGGGGCCGGCCGGATGGGCCGGCACCATCTGCGCGCGCTCACCGGCAACCCGACGGTGGCGGTCACCGCGGTGGTCGACCCGGTGCCGGCGGCCCGCGCCGTGGTCGCCGGCACCGGTCTGCCGGCGTACGCCTCGGTCGAGGATCTGCTCGCCGAGACGACACCCGACGGCCTGCTGGTGACGGCGCCGACCGGCCGACACGGCGCGCTGGTCGCCGCTGCGGCCAAGGCCGGGCTGCCGGTGCTCTGCGAGAAACCGGCCGGGCTGACCGCCGACGACGCGCGGGAGGCGGGCCGGGTGGCGGCCTCGGCCGGTGTTCCGTTCCAGGTGGCCTACTGGCGCCGTTTCGTGCCCGCGCTGCGCGAGTTGCGGGAGCGGATCGCGGCGGGCGAGCTGGGCGAGATCCTGTTCGTGGCGGCGTTGCAGTGGGACGGTGAGCCGCCGGGGGCGGCCTTCCGCACCGGCAGCGGCGGAATCTTCGTCGACATGGGGGTGCACGAGTTCGACCAGGTCCAGTGGTTGACCGGGCAGCGGGTGGTCCGGGTCTGCGGGCAGGCCGCCGGGCCGGTGACCGACCCGGCGGTACGCGGGCACGACGTGGACAGCGCCCAGGCGTTGCTGGGCCTCTCCGGCGGTGCCACCGCGCTCGTCTCGTTGGGACGGCATCACCGGGGCGGCGACATGGCGAGTGTGGAGGTCTTCGGCACCCGTGACCACGTACGCCTGACCTTCCTCGACCCGGCCGACGGTGACGCCACGATGTACGCCGCCCTGGCTCGCCAGGCCGAGGACTTCGTGGACCTGGTACGCACCGGACGCTCCACCGGGGCGGGGACGGCGGATGCGGCGGCGGTGCTCGACGCTGCGTACCAGGCCAGCGCGGCGGTGGCCGTTCGCGGTGGGACAGAGCCCGATCGGTGACTGTTTTCATCATCTGCTGGCCGCGTTAATACTCCCTCCCGGCGGGGACTGCGAAATCGAGGAATTGCTCACCGGCGTTGTCCTGCCGCAGGGAGAGAGAATTTATGCAATTCAATGTGCTCGGCCCATTGACATTAGCGACCAAAGCTGGTCCGCTTCCGATCAACGGGGCGAAACCTCGGTCCCTGCTCTCGATCCTGCTGATGAACCCCGGTCGGACGGTCGCCACCGGTCGCCTCATCGACGGTATCTGGCCGACGTCACCGCCCGCCTCGGCGCTGCACAACGTCCGGACCTACGTCCACCGGCTACGGCAGCTCCTCCAGCAGGTCGGGGACTCGGCCGACCGGCTGGTCCGCGACGGCACCGGCTACCGGTTGCGGGTCGAGGAGGACGAACTCGACCTGCTGCGGTTTCAGCGGTTCGTCGGTCAGGGACACCGGGCGGCCCGGGAGGAGCGCCTGGACATCGCCGTCGACCTGCTCGGCAAGGCCCTCGACCAGTGGCACGGACATCCGTTGGAGGATCTGCCGGATCTCGGCACCGACGTCGCCGCGTGCACCGTGGCACTACAGGAACAACGGCGGGCGGCGGTGACCGAGCTCATCGACGTACGGCTCCGACTGGGACAGCCCGCAGCGGTCATCCCGCAGTTGCGGCGGATGGTGGCCGAGGAGCCGTTCGACGAGCCCCGGCAGGCCCAACTCGTCGTCGCGCTCACGCTCGAAGGCCGGGTCGCGGAGGCGCTCGCCGCCTATCAGGAGGCACGGCGGGTGATCGTCGACGAGTTGGGCGTCGATCCGGGTCCCACCCTCCAGGGTGCCCTACAGGTCGCGCTCGACGCGGACTCGGCCGAGGCCCGGCCGCCCGGCGGTTGGTCGGCGGTGATCGCGGGCGGACCGCCCCCGGTCGCTGTCGATCCACCGGCCGGTCGCCGGGCCCTGCCGATGAAGCCGCCCCGGCTGGTCGGACGGGTCGCCGCCGCCCACCAGTTGCGCGCCATCGCGGACACCCTCGGCGCCGACGAGCACGCGGCCGTCGTGCTCGTCACCGGCGCGCCGGGCGTCGGCAAGTCCAGCTTCGCCGTGGCCAACGGCTACGACCTGGCTGACCTCTTTCCCGACGGGCAACTCTTCGTCAGCTTCGACCACGCCGCCGGTACGCCCCGGAGCACCGCCGACCTGATGCGGGAACTGCTCGTCGAACTCGGCGTCGCCCTGACCGACGTGCCCGAGGACGTCCGGGAGCGGGCTGCGGTGCTGCGGTGCACGCTCGCCGATCGGCGACTGCTCCTGATCATCGACGACGTCGACTGCGCCCAGCAGGTACGGCCCCTGCTCCCGGGCGCCGGCCGGAGCCTGGTGCTGATCACCAGTCGACAGCGCCTGCTCGACCTCGACGTGGGGTGGCGGCTGAGTCTCGGGCCCCTGAGCCGGGTCGACGCGGTGCAACTGCTGGCGACCATCGCCGGTGAGCACCGGGTACGCGAACAGCCGGAGGTGTTCGGTCGGATCGCGGCGGCCTGCGACCAGTTGCCGTTGGCGCTGCGGATCGTGGGCAGCCGCATCGCCGACCAGCCCGGCATCGCCCTGCCCAGCTTCACCGAGCAGTTGGAACGGGAGGAGAACCGCCTGGAGGAACTCGCCGTCGGTGACATCTCGGTCCGCCACAGCCTCTCCGGCAGCTACCAGTCACTGACGCCCCAGGCGCGGGCCGCGCTCAACGCGCTGGCCACCAGCGACCTGTTGATCACGCAGTCCAGCGCCGGGGACATCCTGCACCTGCCCCGACCGCAGGCCAACCGGGTGGTCGAGGACCTCGTGGCGCACAACCTGCTGGTGCCGGTCGACTCGGACGGCACCGGGCAGCGCTTCCACCTGCCCAACCTGCTGCGCATCTTCGCCCGGGAGTGCGCCGCCCCGCCCACTCAGTTCTCCCCGGCCGCCTGACCGGAACCCACCCGGCCGGTGCCGAGCGCATCGGCCAGCACCTCGACGAACCGGGTCAGCACCGCGCCGTCCGGCAGGTGGTCCGGGTTGATCTCGGTGACCGCCAGTCCGGCGAAGCGCGGGCTGCGCACCAGCGTGGCGAGGGTGGTCGACGCCTCGGCCAGCGTGAGTCCGGTCGGTTCCGGCACGTCGGCCAGCGGAGTCTCGACGAAGTCGAGCACGTCGACGTCGAAGTGCACCACGAACGACTCGGCGGCGGCCTCGGCGGCAGCGCACGCCCGTCGTCCCGCCGCGAGCGGATCGGCGTGCACCTCGTCCGCCGGCACGTACGTGATGCCCAGCTCGGCCACCAGGTCGTACTCGTGGTCCCCCGGGGGCAGCGAGTCTCCGTACACGACCACCCGGTCGGGAGTCAGCAGCGGCACGGCACCACCGACGGCGGCGACCTCGGGCCGGGTGCCGGGCAACCCCAGCATGTGTGCCAGACCCATCGCGTCCATGTTCCCGTTCGCCCTGGTCAGCGGTGTGTACAGGTCCGGTCCACCGTCCACGTAGACCAGCGCCGCCGGTGCGCCGGCCCGGGCGTGCCCGGCGACCAGCCCCAGGCTCACCGTGCAGTCACCACCGAGGACGAGCGGCAGTCGGGACCGGCGTACCGCCGCCTCGACCTGCTGCGCGACGTCCGTCGCGACCCGTGCCACCTCGGCCGCGTTCTGGCCGGTACGACGTGCGGGGTCGGGACGCCAGCGGGACGACGGCACGTCACCGAGGTCGTCGACCTCGCAGGTGCGCCGCAGCAGCCGGACCAGACCCGCCTCGCGCAGCGCGGCCGGCGCCTGCTCCACGCCGGGGGTGTGCGCGCCCGCGCTCGACGGTGCACCGATGACGTCCCATGCGGTGGTCATGCCTCATCATCACCCCACCGATGCGTCGCTGCCGGGCACCGGAGTGCCCGCGACGGGTGCGGATCCGGCGATCCGGCAGGCCAGGCCGGTGGTCCGAGCCACCCACTTTCCCGTGCTTTAGTACATCTGGTGGCTCCCGCACGGACACCGACGCCGCTTATCCTCCCGAGGTCTAACCCTCGGAGGCCGCGCACATGCAGCGAAGTAGAAGTACACGACTACTCACAATCCCGGGCGTACTGGCCACCGCCGCCGCGCTCACCCTCTCCAGTGGCACCGCCGCGTTCGCCGACCCGGTGCCCACGACGCCGTTCATCAGTGAGATCCACTACGACAACGTCGGCGCGGACGTCGGCGAAGCGATCGAGATCGAGGCGCCGGTCGGCTACGACCTGAGCGGCTGGCAGATCGTCCTCTACAACGGCGCGAACGGTGCGCCGTACAACACCAGGACGCTCAGCGGTGCCGTTCCGACGGCGGGCGTCGTCGTCGCGTCGTACCCGGTCGACGGCATCCAGAACGGTGCGCCCGACGGCGTCGCCCTGGTCAAGCCCGACGGCGGGGTCGCCGAGTTCCTCACCTACGAGGGCACCTTCACCGCGGTCGGCGGGCCGGCGAACGGCCGGACCGGTGTCGACATCGGCGTGGAGGAGACCGGGTCCACCCCGGTCGGCCACTCCCTCCAGAAGATCGACGGCACCTGGCGGCCCCCGGCGCCGCACAGCTTCGGGGTGCGCAACGGCGAATCCGGCCCCGGTCCGGACCCGGACCCGGACCCGCCGCTGGGCTGCACCGTCACGGTCGACCGCACCATCGCCGAGGTCCAGGGCACGGGCGACGCCACGCCGCTGGCCGGCACCCGGGTCACCGTCGAGGGCATCGTCACCGCCGACCACCGCACCGGCGGCTACAACGGCGTGTACGTGCAGACGGCGGGCAGCGGCGGGGAACGCACCGTCGCCGCCGGGACCGCCTCGGACGCGGTCTTCGTCTATCTGACCACGAACACCGCCAACCACCCGTCGGTCGCGATCGGCGACCGGGTCCGGGTCAGCGGCACGCCGAGCGAGTTCAACGGCCTCACCCAGCTCACCATCGCCGCCAAGAGCGACGTCCAGGTCTGTGAGCAGGGCGCACCGCTGCCCACTCCGGTCCCGGTGGAGCTGCCGCTGAGCGACGACGCCCGCGAGTCGGTCGAGTCGATGCTGGTCGCCCCGGTCGGCGCGTACGCCGTCTCCGAGGTCTACAACACCAACCGGTTCGGCGAGGTCGTCCTCACCGCCGGTGACAAGCCCGCCGCCACCCCCACCGACAAGGCCCGGCCCGGCTCGGAGACCGCCCGACAGATCGCCGCCGACAACAAGGCGCGCCGGCTCCTGGTGGACGACGGCAAGACCACCAACCTGGCCAACGCCGGACTGCTCCCGCCGTACGTCTCCCCGGCCGCCCCGCTGCGGGTCGGCGACTCGGTCGAGGCGTTCGGTCCGTCGGTGCTGTCGTACGCCTTCAACGAGTGGCGTCTGCAGCCGACCCGTCCGGTCGACGCCGACACCCCGCCGGCCGACCGGACCACCTTCAAGTCCACCAACCCGCGTACCGCCGCTCCGGTCAACGTCGGTGGCGACCTCCGGGTGGCCAGCTTCAACGTGCTGAACTACTTCGTCCACTTCGGCGGTGACGCACGCGGTGCCGCGAACGAGGCGGCACTGGTCAAGCAGGAGGCGAAGATCGTCTCGGCGATCAGCGCACTCGACGCCGACGTGGTCGCACTCCAGGAGATCGAGAACTCGGTCCGCTTCAACACCTCCGACCCGCAGCAGGCGCTCAAGCGGCTGGTCGCCGCCCTGAACACCGAGGACGGCGCGGGCACCTGGGACTACGTCCGCACCCCGACCGAGCTGCCGGGCGCCGCACAGCAGGACGTCATCACCACCGCGATCATCTTCAAGCCGGCCAAGGCCCAGCCGAAGGGTCCGTCGCGTTCGGTGAACGACGAGTCGGTCTGGTTCAACGCCCGCGAGCCGCTGGCGCAGACCTTCACCGCCGGTCCGCTCGACTTCACCGTGGTCGTCAACCACTTCAAGTCCAAGAGTGGCGCCGGCAGCGGTGACAACGCCGACGCCGGGGACGGTCAGGGCGGCTGGAACGGCGACCGGATCCGCCAGGCCACGGCGCTGGCCACCTTCGTCGACCAGGTGAAGGCCGACAGCGGCACCGACAACGTGCTGCTGCTGGGTGACTTCAACTCGTACACGCACGAGGACCCGATGCAGGTCCTCTACGCCAAGCAGTACGGCAACCTCAACGACACCGGTAAGACGAGCTACGTCTTCGGTGGCGAGTCCGGTTCGCTGGACCACGCCCTGGCCTCGCCGTCGCTTGCGGACCGGGTGACCGGCGTGGACGTCTGGCAGACCAACGCGGTCGAGTCGTACGCCTTCCAGTACGACGGTCTGGCCTCGTTCTTCGCGCCGGACCCGTACCGCGCCAGCGACCACAACCCGCTGATCGTCGGGCTCAACACCGGGGCCGCCCCGGTGGACCTGCAACTGCTGACCATCAACGACTTCCACGGTCGGCTGGAGTCACCGGCCACCGTGAACGGTCAGCCGGTCGGCGGTGCCGCCCAGCTCGCCGGTCTGGTCAACCAGTTGCGGGCGCAGAACCCGAACACGGCGTTCGTCTCCGCCGGTGACAACATCGGCGCGTCCACCTTCATCTCGGCGATCGACGACGACAACCCGACGATCGACTTCCTCAACCAGGCCGGGCTGACCGCTTCGGCGGTGGGCAACCACGAGTTCGACCAGGGCATGACCGACCTGACCGACCGGGTGATGGAGCGGGCCGACTTCCCGATCCTGGGCGCCAACGTGTACCGGGGCGACACCCGGGCGCTGCCGGCGTACTCGGTCAGCAGCATCGGTGGGATCAAGGTCGGCTTCATCGGCGTGGTCACCGAGCAGACCGCGTCGCTGGTCAGCCCGGACGGCATCGCCGGCCTGACCTTCCGCGACCCGGCTGCCGAGGCGAACCTGGTCGCCGCCCAGCTCAAGGACGGCAACCCGGACAACGGCGAGGCGGACGTGGTGGTGCTGCTCACGCACGAGGGCGCCGCCACGGAGAACATCGACTCCCCCGAGGCCCTGGCGAACGACCCGGTCTTCGGCAAGTTCACCCGAGTCGACGCCACCATCGACGCCATCTTCAGCGGTCACACCCACCAGCCGTACGCCTTCGAGGTCCCGGTCCCGGGCACCGACAAGCTGCGTCCGGTGGTCCAGGCCGAGGACTACGGCAAGCGACTGGGCAAGGTCACGCTGACCTTCGACCCGCAGTCGGGTTCGGTCACCGCCGCCGACGCGTCGCTCGTCGACGTGGTCGGTGCGCCGCAGGACCCGGCGGTGGCCGAGATCGTCGCCGCCGCCAAGGTCAAGGCCCAGGAGCTGGGTCAGCGCAAGCTCGGTGAGATCACCGCCGACATCCGGCGGGCCTACACCGACGGCAACGAGGACCGGGGCAAGGAGTCGGCGCTGGGCAACTTCATCGCCGACGTGCAGCTCGCCGGCACCGCCGACGCCGGCCGGGGCGGGGCGCAGATCGCGTTCATGAACCCGGGCGGTCTGCGGGCCGACCTGCTGTACCGGACCGACGGCACGGTGAGCTACTCCGACGCCTTCTCGGTCCAGCCGTTCTCCAACGACGTGGTCACCAAGTCCTACACCGGTGCCGAGATCAAGCAGGTGCTGGAGCAGCAGTGGCAGCCGGCGGGCGCGTCCCGTCCGGTGCTGTGGCTAGGTGTGTCGAAGGGCTTCAGCTACACCTACGACCCGGCCGCCGCGCAGGGCTCACGGATCACCTCGATACAGCTCGACGGCGCGCCGATCGACCCGACCGGCACCTACCGGGTGACGGTGAACTCGTTCCTCGCCTCCGGCGGGGACAACTTCACCACCCTCGGTGGCGGCACCGACCGGGCCACCACCGGCGACAACGACCTCACCATGCTGGTGAACTACCTCGCCGCCAACTCGCCGGTCACCGCGGACACCACGCCGCGCTCGACCGTCGTGCAGGGCGACCCGGACTGGGACGTCACGGTGCAGGCCCGCAGCCAGTGCGTCGGCACCAACGCGTACGTCTCGGTCAGCGCCCAGAACGCCGACGACGTGGCACTGACCATCGAACTGGTCACCCCGTACGGCTCGCGCACGGTCACCGATGTGGCCCCGGGCAAGACCGCCTACCAGGCGTTCAACACCCGGGCCAAGACGGTGGCGGCCGGTACCTCGACGGTCAAGGTCACCGGTACCGTCAACGGCCAGCCCGTCACCACCCGGGTAGAGGCGCCGTTCCCCGCGCTCACCTGCGGTTAGTTCGTCTCGCGGTGGCGGTGCCTCCGGGTGCCGCCACCGCACCATCCCCCGTTCGACAGACATGAGCACCAAACGGAGCATCGAATGCACACAAGGAACCACAAGCGCCTGATCGCGGCCACTGCCGCCGGTGCGCTGCTGGCCGGGTCGGTGGCGCTGGCGTCGCCGGCCCTCGCCGAGCCGGTCGACAGCACCGACGTCCGCGTCACCGTCGACATCGAAGAGGTCAAGGAACCGGGCGTGCTCGCCCTTTCGGTCGCCGGCAACTCGGTGGCGCTCTCCGAGGACGGCTCGACCCTGCTGGTCCGCCAGTTCGTCGGCACCCTGCCGACGGTCACCGTCACCGACACCCGGACCGCCGACGAGGTGCCCGAGGGCTCCGCCTGGGCGGTGCTGGGCAGCGCCACCAACTTCGTCGGCAGCAGCGGCCAGGACCCGATCAGCGCCGGACACCTGGGCTGGAAGCCGCGCCTGGTGGACGGCGGCGACAGCGGCCTGGTCAGCGAGGGCGAAGAGGTCGTCACCGTGCTGGACGAGCCGACCCAGCCGGGCAACAACGTGGGTCTGGTCGACCAGGAGCTGCTGATCTCGACGTTCGACTCGGGCGCGGTCACCGGTGACGCGTACTCCGTCAACGCCGGGCTGTTCCTGCGGACCCCGGCCGATGTGGCCGCCGGGTCGTACACCTCGACGCTGACCCTCTCCCTGTTCGAGTAGTGCCCTGGTCGGGGAGCCGCCTCGGGCGGCTCCCCCGGCCGCACCCCTACCGCCGAAGGGATCCCGCCATGTTCCGAACCTCGCCACCGCGAGCGCTGTCGCGGCTGCTCGCCGTGCTGGCCGTGGTGCTCGTCGCCACGCCGATCGCGCCGGCCGGTGCGATGGCGGAGCCGACCACCCCGACCGTCACCTGGGCGGTCCAGCCGGCCGACCGCAGCGGTCCGGACGGGCGGCGGTGGATCGAGCACACCCTCGACCCCGGTCAGGTCATGACCGAACACCTGGCGGTCCGCAACTTCAGCGACTCCTCGGTGGTCTTCTCCCTCAAGGCGGCCGACGGCTACCTCACCGACAAGGGCCGCTTCAACATGCTGCCCTCGAACGAGACCTCGGTGGACGGCGGCACCTGGATCGACGTGCAGGAGCAGGTCACCGTCGGCGCCAAGCAGACCAAGGTGGTCCCCTTCACCATCACCGTGCCGGAGAACGCCACCCCGGGCGACCACCCGGCGGGTATCGCGGCGACCGTCACCAGCACCGGCGGCACGGTCGCCGTGGAGAGCCGGGTCGGCTTCCGGGTGATGATGCGCGCCAGCGGCACGATCACCGCCAGCCTGGCCGTCGACGGGCTCAGCGCCACCTACACGCCCTCTTGGAACCCGTTCTCCGGCGGCACGGTCGAGGTCAGCTACACCGCCACCAACAACGGCAACGTCACGGTGACCGGCAGTGGCGACGTGGCCGTCCGCGAACTGTTCGGCCTGACCGGCCGGGAGACCCCGACCGAGGTCGACGAGATCCTGCCGGGCGGCCAGAAGACGTTCGACGCCCGCGTCGACGGCGTGTGGGGGCTGGGCCGGATGCGGACCACCGTCGACCTCACCCCCGCCGTGCAGGGCGGCGACGCCACCGGCGCCGTGATCCGCCCCGCCTCGGCCACCGTCACCACGTGGAGCGTCCCGTGGGCGCAGCTCGTGCTCCTGCTGGTCGTCGGCGTACTCGTCGTCGCCGTTCGGACCGTGCTCCGGCGCCGTCGGCAGCGACTCGCGCAGATGCTCGCCAGCGCCCGGGAAGAGGGCCGGGCCGAGGGCCGCAAGGCCACCGTCGGTTGACCGGCCACCCGGCGCCCGCCTCAGCGGGGTGCCGGGTCAGCCGGTCGGCGGCTGGGCCAGGTCGGTCGGCAGCAACACCCGGAAGACCGTGTTCCCCGGCGTGCTCGTCACCCGGATGTCGCCGTGGTGCTTGTTGACCACGATCCGGTACGAGATGTCCAGCCCCAGCCCGGTGCCCTCGCCGACCGGCTTGGTGGTGAAGAACGGCTCGAAGATGCGCGGTCGGATCTCCGCCGCGATACCCGGTCCGGTGTCCGCGATGTCGACGGCCAACTGGTCGTTGACCAGGGCGGTGCGGACGGTCAGCGTGCCGCTGTCGGGCATCGCGCCGAGAGCGTTGTCGATGAGGTTGCTCCACACCTGGTTCAGCTCGGCCGCGTACGCGGGAATGGCCGGCAGGCTCCGGTCGTACTCCCGGACCACCCGCACCCCGGCCGGGACCTTCGCCTTGAACATCACCAGCGTGGCGTCGAGCAGTTCGTGCACGTCCACCACCTGGTAGGGCGCGCGGTCGAGCTGGGAGTACTGCTTGGCGGCGCCGACCAGCGTGGAGATCCGGATGGCAGCGTCGGCGATCTCCGCCATCAGCAGCTCGGTCTCCACCGCGTAGGTCAGCCAGCGCACCGCCGCCTCGACGTCCTCCGGCCCCACCGCCGCCTGGACCCGCTCCAGCCAGTCGACGTCCAGCCCGGCGCTGACCAGCGTCTCCGCCAACTGCCAGCCGGAGGTGAAGCCCTGGTCGTCGAACCAGTCGGTCAGTGCGTCCTCGGCGTCGCTGGCGGCCAGGGCGGGAAGTGGCGTGGCCTTCGCCGCCCGTTCGGCCGCCTCCTCCTGGAGCGCGACGAGGGCGTGCAGCCGTCGGCCGTCGATCCGGCCGTCGGCGATCAACGCCAGCTTGTGCCGCATCGCGGCGATCCGCTCGCGCAGGCTGGAGGTGGCCCGCACCGCCGCGCTCGCCGGATTGTTCAGCTCGTGGGTCAGCCCGGCCGACAGCGAACCGAGGGCCAGCAGCCGCTCCCGCTCACCGACCAGCGTCTGGGTGTCCCGCATGCCGATGAACATGCCGTCCAGCAGGTGCATCGCCATCGGGAACCAGGACCGCACCGCGTGCGCGAACTGCTCCGCCGGGAGCACGAAGAACTCCGAGTCGGTCAACGCCCACATGCTGTTGCGATACTGCCGGGCGTCGCCCACGTACGCCTGGGTGGCACCGCCGTACGCGCCGCGCTGCGAGGTGCGGCTGATCTCCACCTCGTCGCCGTGCACCGTGCGGCAGAGGCGTACCGTGCCGTCGAGCAGGACGAAGAAGCACTCGGCCGGGTCGCTCTCCCCATAGACAAGCTCACCGCCGGCCCGCCGCTCGACCCGCCCCTGACTGGCCAGGAACGCCAACTGCTCGGCGTCGAGCGACTCGAACAGGAACAGTGTCCGCAGCTCGTCCTCGGTCAGCCGCTGCGGCTCCGCTCCGGCTGTCGGTCCGTCGGTGGTCATTGCGCCTCCAGGTAACGGTGCACCAGGGATACCGCCATCGCGCCCTCGCCGACGGCCGAGGCCACCCGCTTCACCGACGCCGCGCGCACGTCACCGGCGGCGAAGACCCCCGGCACGCTCGCCTCCAGGTGGTACGGGT
>NZ_SISL01000570.1:0-3367 GCF_004307965.1 Verrucosispora sp. SN26_14.1
CCCTCGGCCCCGGGGGTGACCTGGTGGCCGCCGCCGACCGGGTGCTGGCCGGGGTGGTGTCGGTGCAGACCTCGTCCGGCGGGCGCGGTGCCTCCGGTTCCGGTTTCCTGATCGACGGTCGGGGGCATGTGGTCACCAACGACCACGTGGTGGCCCGGGGCGGCACGATCCAGGTGGTCGGTCAGGACGGCCGTCGGCTGACCGCGCGGTTGGTCGGCCGTGACCCGGGTACGGACATCGCCGTGCTGCGTGTCGATCCGGGCAACGGGCTGCGCCCGCTGCCGCTCGCCCCCACCGGGCAGACTCGGGTGGGCGAACCGGTGCTCGCCGTCGGTTCGCCGCTGGGGCTCTCCGGCACGGTGACCGCCGGGATCGTCAGCGCGCTGGACCGCCCGGTCCGACTCGGTGGCGGCAGCACCCGGCAACCGGCGGTGCAGACCGACGCGTCCATCAACCCCGGCAATTCGGGCGGGCCGTTGGTCAACGGGCGGGGCGAGGTGGTCGGGGTCAACACCGCCATCGCCACACTGGAGGGAGGCGGCAACATCGGGATCGGCTTCGCGGTCCCGATCGACCGCGCGTCGCAGGTGGCGCAGAGGCTGATCGCGAGAGGGTGACGGACAGATGCGGCTGCTCGTGGTGGAGGACGAGGAGGACCTGGCCGGCGCGTTGCGGCTCGGGCTGGTCCGCGCCGGTTACGCCGTCGACGTCGCGGTGGACGCGGCGCAGGCGTACGAGCTGCTGCTGGTCAACGCGTACGACCTGATGCTGTTGGACGTCAACCTGCCCGAAGAGGACGGCTTCGCGGTGTGCCGGGCGATCCGCTCCGGCGCGGTCGAGGTCGCCGGTGGGCGGGACCTGCGCGTGTTGATGCTCACCGCCCGTGGCGCGCTCGGCGACCGGGTACGCGGGCTCGACGAGGGCGCGGACGACTACCTGGTGAAGCCATTCGCCCTCGTCGAGCTGCTGGCGCGGGTGCGGGCCCTGTTGCGGCGGGACACCGGCGGCACCGGGGTGGTGCTGACCGTGGGGGCGTTGAGCCTGGACGTGGCGCGGCAGGAGGCCCGTCGGGGCGTACGGGAACTCCAGCTCACCCGCAAGGAGTTCGGGGTGCTGGAGTACCTGATGACGCATCCGGGCCGGGTGGTGCCCGCCGAGGAGCTGCTGGAGCACGTCTGGGACGCCAACGCCGACCCGTTCACCGAGACGGTCCGGGTCACCGTGGGTACGCTGCGGCGCAAACTCACCGGCACCGACACCGAGCCACCGATCGAGACGGTGATCGGGCGCGGCTACCGGTTGCGAGAGGTGGCGGCGTGAGCGAGCGGACTGGGGTGGCGACGTGAGGCTGTTCCGGTCGATCCGGTTCCGGTTGACGGTGCTCTACTCGACGCTGTTGTTCGCGCTGGCCGGGGCGGGGCTGGCGGTGGCGTACGTGGCGGTGGACCGGGCGGTCGACCCGAAGCCGATCTCCAAACGGTACGAGGCGCAGCTCTACAAGCAGAAGGCCGACGGCCGGACGGTGGCCACCGGCACCACCATCGAGGTGGCCGAGGTGCAGCAGATAGAGGACGAGGTCAATCTGCGACTGTTGCAGACCGTCCGGGACTACTCGCTGATCGCGCTCGGTGGACTCTTCGTGGCGAGTCTCGGCATCGGGTGGGTGCTGTCGGGGCGGGCGTTGCGTCCGGTGGGCGCGATCGCGCGTACCGCCCGGGACATCCAGGCCACCGACCTGTCCCGCCGGATCCGGCTGGCCGGTCCCCGCGACGAGCTGCGGGATCTCGGCGACACCATCGACTCGATGCTGGATCGGCTGGACCACGCCTTTCACGCCCAACGTCAGCTCATCGACGACGCCTCACACGAGTTGCGCAGTCCGTTGGCGATCATCCGGGCGAACCTGGACGCCTCGCTGAACTCGCCGGAGGCCACCGAGCCGGAACGGACGGCGGCGGTGGCGACGATCGACCGGGCCACCACCCGGATGTCGCGGCTGGTGGAGGACCTGCTGGCCACCGCGCGCCGGGACGCCGACGCGATGGCCGACACCGACGTCGACCTGAGCGCGGTGGCGCGCGAGGCGGGCGAGGACTTCTCCCCACTGGCCGCCGGGCGCGGGCTGCGGCTGCGGTACGCGCTCGGCAACGACCTGGGGCTCATCGGCGACCCGGACGCCCTGCGTCGGGCGGCGGGCAACCTGCTCTCCAACGCGGTACGCCTCTCCCCGCTGGGCGGAGCCGTCCAGGTGGCGACCGGGCGTGCGGGCGGCTGGTTGTGGCTGGCGGTGGCGGACGAGGGACCGGGTATCGCCGAGGACGACCAGCGCCGGGTCTTCGACCGGTTCTGGCGCGGCGAGACCGGGCGGGGCGAGCCGGGTGATCGGCGTACCGGACTCGGGCTGGCAATCGTGCGGCAGATCGTGGAGTCGCACGGCGGGCAGGCCGCGGTCTTCTCCCGGCCCGGAACGGGCAGCGTCTTCGTGTTGTGGTTGCCCGCCGCGGACCGGGCCGACGACACGCCGCCGCCGGTCACCTCACCGCTCTGATCTGGCCTTGCGCCGCACAGCCGCCGCGCCGGGACAGGCCCGACCGTCGGGCGCGGGCACCGGTCGGCGGCGGGCACCGGCAGGATCTGTCATGCAAATGTCATCCAACCGTGCGGTCCACTCCAAGGTCGTTGCGCAGTGTGGTGGTCGATCGGGACGGCGCCTCGCGTCGCCGGCGTCGACGACGAAGGAGACCGCTGTGGTGATGCCGTGGCCCTGGCCGATGCCGGACGACCACTCCTTCCGCGCACTCTGGGACGAACCGCAGCATCACGACGAGGATGTCCGACTGGCCGCCCTGGTCGCCCAGCGGCTGAGCGCCGACTGGACCACCCGGCGGCAGCAGATCACCGTGATGGTGCAGAACAGCGTGGTGATCCTCACCGGGTTGGTCGGCAGCGCGGAGACCCGCCGCGCCGCCAGCGAGCTGGCCTGGGACGTCGAGGGCGTGCTGGACGTCTGCAACGCCCTGCGGCTGGCCAATACCAGGCGCAGCCGCCACTGAGCTCCGGCTCGCCCGTACCGCCAGGCACCGGTTGGTACGGGCGGGCCGGATCTGTTCGAGTCGCCTATCCCCGGCCGGGTCCCGCGGCCGGTCCGATCCCGGGCCCCTCCCCCAGGGCCCGGGATCGGGCGACACGATCACCCCGGCCCCGTTCTGACCGCCCCGCCCTCGCTCCCGAGACGGAGTCGAGGGCGGCGTCCGTTCCGGCCACCAGGGGGCCAGCGAATTCCGTCGGTCAGTGGGCCGGATCGGTGGTGGCGTCGGCCGGCGGCCGGCGGGCCTCAGGTGGCCTGCGGAGCCGGCCGGCGGTCAGC
>NZ_SISL01000571.1:0-3361 GCF_004307965.1 Verrucosispora sp. SN26_14.1
GCCCGCAGCAGCGTCACGCCCCGGCGCAGCAGCACGCGGGGGCCCTTGCGCTGCTCGGCCAGGTCGCGGGCCAGCCGACGGAGGAAGGTCGCCCCGCGCGGTCGGCGCAGCGCGTACGCCCCGGCGAGCACGCCCCGGAGTCGGCACTCCTCGACGATCTCCGCGGCGAAGATCCCTTCGGCCACGAAAAGTGGCGAGTCGGCCAGCTCGAACGGCCGATTGGCCACCCGGCGGTCCTCATTGATGGCGTACACCGGGACGTCTGCCCGACCGTCCATCGCCAGTCGGGTTATCACCTCAACGGCTGTTTCGGCGTCCCACGAGGCGGGCGACTCCCAGTCGATCTGGCCGTCTCGACGTGGTAACGATGGGTCATCGCCATTCTTGTAGAAATCGTCCAAACAGAGCACTGGCAGGCCGGTTTGTCGCGCTACGTACGACTTCCCGGAGCCGGAGGGGCCGGCGAGCAGGACGACTCGGTGCGGGGGCTTCATTACCTTCAGTGACTCCGAACAGACGGACCGCGATCAAATTGCGTCAACATCTCATCACACCTTTGGCTGGGGCCAACCTGGGCTTTCTCTTTCCGGAGAGGCGTGATGGAATCTCGGATGGTCCGACCCGCCGGGTCGGCTGCTGGGCGTTGTCCGCAAGACAACGCGGACGCTGCAATCACGAGGGCGGTGACGTGAGCAAACGACCGAAGACGGCAGGCTCCTTCCTGTCGCGTATGGGTCGACCGGTCGGTCGGCTCCGCGACATGCCGATCTGGTCCAAGCTCGGTCTCATCATGATCGTGCCGACCATCGCCACGGTCGTCGTGGGCACGAGCGGTCTGGTCGACCACCTGGACTCGCTCAGTGACGCCAACCGGGCCGGCGACCTCGCGGAACTCATCGGGCACTCCGGTGCCCTGGTGGACGGTCTGCAGGACGAGCGGACGGCTGCCGTCCTGCTCCTCGGCGTGCCGCCGCAGTCGGCCGGGCAGGCCGAGTCGGAGGCGAAGAAGAACGCCTCCGCGCGCTACACCGATGTCGCGGGCGCCGTCGACCGGGCCACGGATCCCTACTCGTCGCAGCGCTCCGACCTCACCGACCTGCCGCCCAGCCTTCAGGATCTGTTGACGGCGATCGACGAGCGCCTTGGTGACCTGCCGGGCACCCGGAGCCAGGTGATCAACGGCAAATTCAAGATCACCGACACGCTCCAGTCGTACGACGAGCTGATCAACCAGCTGCTCTCCGTGCGGGACTCGGCCAGCCAGCTCGCCGGTGACAACGACCTGAGCGACCGGATGCGTGCCTCCGCCGCCGTCGCGCGGGAGAAGGAGTGGCTCTCCGTCCGCCGGGTGGTCGTGCACCGCGCCATGATCCAGGGCGGCATGAGTTCGACCCTGCGCACCGACTACATCTCCAGCGAGACCGGCCAGCAGCAGGCGCAGCAGAGCTTCAACGCGGTCGCCACCGAGGCCGAGGCGGAGTTCCACGCCCAGACCGTCGGTGGTGGTGACCGGCGTGAGGCGACGATCTACATCAGCCAGGTCAACGCCGACACCTCGGACACCCTCGGCGGACTCGACTTCACGCCGGAGCAGTGGGACACGGCGCTGGTCGCCAACGGTCGGCTGATCCGGTCGGTGGAGTCCAAGTTCGACTCGGACGTCGCCGCCGAGGCCGCCACCCTCCGCTCCGACGTGCAGCGGCAGGTGTTCCTGGAGACCGGCCTGCTGCTGACCACGCTGCTCTTCGCCATCTTCCTGGCGTTCCTGGTGGCCCGCTCGATGGCCCGTTCGCTGCGTGACCTCCGACAGGGCGCGCTCTCCATCGCCCAGTACGGCCTTCCCCAGGCGGTGGCCCGGCTGCGCGACCCGCAGGTCACCGGCCAGCTCTCGCCGATGCAGCTCGCCAACCAGATCGCCGAGCCGCTGCCGGTGCGCAGCAAGGACGAGTTCGGGCAGGTGACCGAGGCGTTCAACGCCGTCCACCTGGAGGCGGTCCGGACCGCCGCCGAGCAGGCCGCCCTGCGGGCGTCCGTCGCGACCATGTTCGTCAACCTCGCCCGCCGTTCCCAGATCCTGGTCGACCGGCTGATCGGCCACCTCGACCGGCTGGAGCGCGGCGAGGAGGACCCGGACCGGCTGGCCGAGCTGTTCCAGCTCGACCACCTGGCCACCCGGATGCGCCGTAACGACGAGAACCTCCTGGTCCTCGCCGGTGCCGACTCGACCCGTGTCCAGCGGGAGCCCGCCGCGCTGATCGACGTGCTCCGGGCGGCCCAGTCCGAGGTCGAGCACTACACCCGGATCGAGTTCGGCGTCATCGACCGGGACATCGAGGTCGCCGCGCACGCCGTCAACGACCTGGTCCACCTGGTCGCCGAGCTGTTCGACAACGCGACCGCGTTCTCTCCGCCGGACTCCCAGGTGCTGGTGGAGGCCCGCCGGGTCGGTGACCGCGCCACGCTGTACGTCGAGGACCGCGGCATCGGCATCAGCGCGGAGCAGTTGACCGACCTCAACGAGCGCCTCGCCACGCCGCCGCAGGTGGACGTCGCGGTCTCCCGGATGATGGGCCTGGTCGTGGTCGCCCGGCTGGCGTCCCGGCACGCCGTCCGGGTGGAGCTGCGTCCTGGCAACGACCGGGGCACCGTCGCCGACGTCACGTTGCCGCCGACCGTGCTGGTGCCGCGTGCGCTCTCCGGCCGTGGGCAGCAGCACCCCGCGCTGCCTCCTGCCGCCCCCCAGCCCGGCCCGGCCCCCGCGTTCGGTGGCATGCCGCCGACGGGTCACAACGGCCACGGTCCGGGCATGCCGCAGGTTCCCACGCAGCGTCCCGGTGGCTCCGGCAACCAGGTGACCCTGGGTGGCCGACCCTTCGACCCGGCCAGCCGCAACGGTGCCGGTGCACCCGGCTTCATGGCCGGCGCGGGCAACCTGCCCGCCTGGTCGGACCTGACCGGTGCCAGCGGCGTCCCGGGCGGCAACAACTTCGCCCCGCGGAACCCGAACGGGTCGTCGCACGACCCGCTGCCGCAGCGTCGCCACACCGACGAGCCGCACTCGGGGCAGCAGCCGAACATCCCGCGTCAGCTTCCGAGCAGCCCGGAGGCGGCTCCCTACGCGCCGCCCGCGGTGTCCGCGCCGCCGGTGCCGCCGGTCTCGTCGCCGCCGGTCTCGGGTACGCCGTACTCCGCGCCGCCGGTCTCCGGCGCCCCGGTCTCCGGGCACCCGGTCTCCGGTTCGCCGGTCTCGGGTGCGCCGGGCGGGTTGCCACAGCGGCCCGTCTCGCCGGGCACCGGATACCAGCAGCCCTCGGCGCCGCCGGCCTGGCCGCCGGTCGCCGGGGAGACTGTCGCTTATTCA
>NZ_SISL01000572.1:0-3356 GCF_004307965.1 Verrucosispora sp. SN26_14.1
GAGGCGCAGCAGCCCGCCGAGCAGCCGGCCGCCGTCGCCGGTCAGTGACCGCACCGCCGTCCGGCCACCGTCCGTCCCTGACGACGGTGGCCGGCGGCGGGCAGACCGGGCACGAACCTCTCGGAACCGGGTAATCGTCACCTCAGTCCATTTCACCCGCAGTCCCAACACCGAAGAGAGAGCCATGTCCCAGATCACCGCGGCGGACGTCAAGAAGCTCCGCGACCTGACCGGCGCCGGCATGATGGACAGCAAGAAGGCCCTGACCGAGGCCGAGGGCGACTTCGACAAGGCCGTCGAGATCCTGCGCGTCAAGGGCGCCAAGGACGTCGGCAAGCGGGCCGGGCGGACGGCCGCGAACGGCCTCGTCGCCCACTCCGGCCGGGCCCTGCTGGAGCTGAACTGCGAGACCGACTTCGTCGCCAAGAACGACGCCTTCATCGCGCTCGCCCAGCAGCTGGTCGAGCACGGTGAGCGCTCCGGCGCGAGCAACGCCGAGGAACTGCTGGCCAGCGAGCTCGACGGCCGTCCGGTCGCCGACCTGGTCCAGGAGCAGTCCGCCAAGATCGGCGAGAAGCTGGTGCTGAACCGCTTCGCCAAGCTGGACGGCACGGTCGCGGTCTACCTGCACCGCAAGGCCCAGGACCTGCCCCCGGCGGTGGGCGTGCTGGTGCAGTACGCCGGCAAGGCCGACGAGGCCGGCGACGCCGACGCCCGTGGCGCGGCCATGCAGATCGCCGCGATGCGCCCGAAGTACCTCACCCGGGACGAGGTGCCGGCGGAGATCGTCGAGTCCGAGCGGCGGATCGCCGAGCAGACCGCCCGCGAGGAGAACAAGCCCGAGGCCGCTCTGCCGAAGATCGTCGAGGGTCGGGTCAACTCCTTCTTCAAGGACTTCGTGCTGCTGGAGCAGTCGTCGGTCACCGACAACAAGAAGTCGGTGAAGCAGGTGCTGGCCGAGGCCGGCATCGAGATCACCCGCTTCGTGCGGTTCGAGGTCGGCCAGTCCTGACCTTCGGCCGGGCGTACGCGCCCGTGCTGGGCAACGACACGACGAGGAGGCCGCCGGTGTACGCGACACACACCGCGGTCTCCTCGTCCCATAAGGTCGGCAGCGGCAGATGTGCGCACCCGGGCGCGGCAGTGGGGGAAGGACGGGCGGATGACGCAGGTTGTGAGTGACCCGACGCTGGCGGTGGACGACCCGTTGGCGCCGCCGCCCGGCCGGGCACGCCGGGTGGTGCTGAAGCTCTCCGGCGAGGTGTTCGGCGGCGGCGAGATCGGTGTGGACCCGGACGTCGTCCAGGCCATCGCCCGGCAGATCGCCACCGTGGTCCGTCGCGGTGTGCAGGTCTCGGTGGTGGTCGGCGGCGGCAACTTCTTCCGGGGCGCGGAGTTGCAGAAGCGGGGCATGGACCGGGCCCGGGCCGACTACATGGGCATGCTCGGCACCGTGATGAACTGCCTCGCCCT
The DNA here is from genome assembly GCF_004307965.1 of Verrucosispora sp. SN26_14.1. Lineage (NCBI taxonomy): Bacteria > Bacillati > Actinomycetota > Actinomycetes > Micromonosporales > Micromonosporaceae > Micromonospora > Verrucosispora sp. SN26_14.1. The sequence goes on from NZ_SISL01000572.1 coordinate 1,474, forward strand.
GCAGGACTTCCTGGAGAAGGAGGGCATCGAGACCCGCGTGCAGAGCGCGATCACGATGGCCCAGGTGGCCGAGCCGTACATTCCGCTGCGGGCGATCCGGCACCTGGAGAAGGGCCGTGTGGTCATCTTCGGCGCCGGTGCGGGTATGCCGTACTTCTCCACCGACACGACGGCCGCCCAGCGTGCGCTGGAGATCCACGCGGACGTGGTGCTGATGAGCAAGAACGGTGTGGACGGCGTCTACAGCGCCGACCCCCGGATCGACCCGACCGCCAGCAAGTTCGAGTCGATCACCTTCTCCGAGGTGCTGCGCCGCAACCTGCGGGTCGCCGACGCGGCCGCCTTCAGCCTCTGCATGGAGAACGGACTTCCGATGCTGGTCTTCGGCGCGCAGGGTGACGACACCATCGTCCGCGCGGTGGGCGGCGACAAGATCGGCACGCTGATCACCACCTGAGCTGACCGTCGACGGTGACCTCGGCGGTCCGTCCCGGTGACCCGACAAGCCCACGACGAGCACAAGAAGGAGGCGAGGAGAGCGGTGATCGACGACACCCTCCTCGAGGCCGAGGAGAAGATGGAGCGTGCGGTCGAGCACGCCAAGGAGGAGTTCGGTGCCATCCGCACCGGTCGCGCCACTCCGGCCATGTTCTCCAAGATCATCATTGACTACTACGGCAGCCCCACGCCACTGACCCAGATGGCGTCCGTGGGTGTCCCCGAGCCGCGTATGGCCATCATCAAGCCGTACGACAACTCGCAGATCAACGCCATGGAGAAGGCGATCCGCGACTCGGACCTCGGGGTGAACCCGAACAACGAGGGCAACCAGCTGCGCATCCTGCTCCCGCAGATGACCGAGGAGCGCCGCCGCGACATGATCAAGGTCGCCCGGAACAAGGGCGAGGAGGCGAAGATCGCCATCCGCAACATCCGTCGCAAGGGCAAGGAAGAGCTGGACCGGCTCGTCAAGGACGGCGAGGTCGGCGAGGACGACGGTCGCCGCGCGGAGAAGGAACTGGACGACGTGACCCAGCGCTACGTGGCGCACGTCGACGAGTTGGTCAAGCACAAGGAAGCCGAGTTGCTGGAGGTCTGATCCGCAGCGGCTCCCGGCTCGTACGCCCCACCTCGTCGATCATGAAAGTGCCGTCATCCGGCCCTCCGGCCGGTACGACAAGCTCATGATCGACGAGGTGGACGGTGGGTACTGGTGCGTCCTGCGGAAGCTCCGGGTGCAGTAGGCTCGGCACGATTCCCGGCGACCCGGGGGTGAACGGTGGAGATCAGCCGGCTTACCGGCCGGCGAATCAGACGGAGCGCCTCGCGCGGGTAGGGGATGGTAGTGGCTGTGCGTCAAGTGGTGGATCTCGTACCGCTGTCGTCCGGTGCGTGATGTCCCACCTCGACCCCTACGGTGGCGCCGAGGCCCGCGGCTGGGACCGCCCGGATCGGCCGACCTCGTTGCCCTGGCCCGACCCGGACCTCGAACCCGGTCCGTGGTCGCGCGGCCCGCGTCCCGGCGCTGAGCTCTCCGCCGAGCCGCGCACCCGCCCGCGCCCGCCGGCCGACAATCCGTACGCCCGGCCCGTCGAGGACCGGGACGAGCCCGCCGGGACCGGCTTCGCCGCCCGACCCGAGCCGTTCGACGACCGGGACGTCCCCGGGCGGTACGACGAATCGGCCGGTCCGTACGACGACCGGAACCGCCGGAGTGACCTCCCCGACGGTGGCCCTCGGCGACCCGAGGAGAACGGGCGTCGCGACCTGGCGCACGGGGACGCGCCGACGGCGCAGTTCGCCCCGGTGCCCCCCGACGACGGTCCGGACCACGACGACGCGCCGACCACCCTGCTCGCCCCGGTCCGGCTCGCCCACGCCGC
>NZ_SISL01000573.1:0-3353 GCF_004307965.1 Verrucosispora sp. SN26_14.1
GTGTGGGGGTCGGGCGGGGCGGGGTGGGTCAGCGGGGGCGGGCCCAGGTGAGGAAGCGGGCGGCCAGCGTTTCGGGTGGGCAGGTGCCGGCCAGGTCGTCGGCGGCGTCGTACATCATCGAGCCGAGATAGACGAGCAGGCCGGTGCGGTTCTCCCGGTATTCGCCCAACAACGCCAGCCGGGCCGCCGAGCACGGCCAACGGGCACCGCACACCCGGCACCGCCAGGACGGTCGGGCCGCGACGTGGGGGCGGTAACGGGCCGTCACCAGTCCCGGTCCCCGGGGAGCGGGATGGGGGTGGCCGGGGGCGGACATCGCCGGAACGGGAATCGCATGGGTGGGCCTCCGTCGAGGTGAATGGGGCGCCGGCCGAGTCGGGTACGCCGACGCCCCGGCTTGGTTCCGCCCGCCGTCCGATCCCGTGAGCGGTCCCGCTGCGTGACAGTCTGGTGAGGACGCGACTACGGTGGGAGGCTTGGCGCGGTGACGACGCGCGCGTCCCGGGCCGGTCTCAGGCGGTACGACGATGTACGGAGGGTGTCCGTGGACCGCTCGTCCATGCTGGAGCACTTCGCGGAGGAACTGCGGCTGGTCAGAGTCACCGCTGACATGTCGCAGACCGCGCTGGCCGAGGCGCTCAGCTACTCGGCCGCGCTGGTGGCGAAGGTGGAGACCTGCGAGCGGAAGCCGAGCCTGGACTTCGCCCGCCGCTGCGACACGGTGTTCGCCGCCGACGGCCGTTTCGAGCGCATCCAACGCCGACTCAGCCGGGAGATCCTGGTGCCGTGGTTCCGGGACTGGCCCGGCATCGAGGCGGAGGCCACTGCGCTGCGCTGGTTCGAGCCGCTGTGTGTGCCGGGGCTGTTGCAGACCGAGGCGTATGCCCGCGCGTTGCTTGCCGGCGGTGGGCTGTTCGCGCCACACGAGGTCGAGCAGCAGGTGACGACCCGGTTGGACCGGCAGACCGTGCTGACCCGCGAGCGTCCGCCGATGTTCACCGCCGTCGTCGACGAGTTCGTGCTGCGTCGACGGATCGGCGGACCGGAAGTGATGCGGGAGCAACTGCGCCACCTGGTGAAGCTTGGCTCGACCGTGCCCCGGCTCCGGATCCAGGTCGTTCCGCTCTCGGTCGGCGCCTATCCCGGGATCAACGGCCCGTTCGTGATCGCCAGTCCACCGCACGGGGAGGACGTCGTCTATCAGGAGGGCCAGCTCCACGGGCAGGTGGTGGACCGTGCCGACTATCTGCGGCAGATGGTCGAGGTTTGGGAGTCGATCCGGGGTGAGGCACTATCGCAGCAGCAGTCCCTCGATCTGATCGCGGAAGTGGCGGAGACATGGAATTGACTAACGCCCGGTGGCGCAAGAGCACCCGCAGTAACGGGCAGGGTGGTGCCTGCGTGGAGGTGGCCGACAACCTGTCGGGTGTGGTGGCCGTACGTGATTCCAAGGATCCGGCTGGGCCGGTGTTGGTCTTCGGTCCCGGCTCCTGGCGTGCGTTCGTCACCCGGCTCTCCGAGCGCCCGTAGCGGACGCCGGAGAGGCCCGAACGGATCGTGGTGCGAAAGCGCCCCTGCGAGGGCACTTCCGCACCACGATCTGTCCCGTCCGACGTCGAGGCAGCGCAGCGACGGTCAGCCGCCCTGGTAGTAGCGGGCAGCGCCGGGGTGCAGGGGGATGGGGTCGGTGGAGGCGGCGCTCTGGCGGTCGAAGTTGCGGGCCTCGGGGTGTGCCACGGCCAGGTCGGTCTGGTACGTGAAGAGGAGCCGGGTCAGGTCGTACGCCAGTTGATCGGGCATGTCGGCGTTGACCAGGATCACGTTGGCCACCGTGACCGTGGGAGTGCCGTTCGGCGTGTCGTAGGCGTCCTTGGGCAGCTCGGCGGTGGTGTAGACCGAGCCGTGTTCGGCGTTGAGCGACTCGACCAACTCGGCGATCGGCAGCAGGGCGAACCGGCCCGGTGCGCCGCTGAGCATGTCGGCGATGCCGGGGGTGGGCAGGCCGCCGGAGAAGAACATGGCGTCGAGGGTCCCGGCGCGCATCCGGGCCACCGTCTCCGGCAGCGACAGCCGGGCCCGGCGTACGTCCCGTTCGGGGTCCAGTCCGGCGGCGGTGAGCAGCCGGGCGGCGATGACGTCGGTGCCGGACTTGGGGGAACCGGTGGAAACCCGCTTGCCGCGTAGTGCCGCGAGGCCGGTGAACTGGGCGTCGGCTCGGACGATGACGTGGGTGTAGTTGCTGTAGACCCGGGCCAGGGCCCGGACCGGTTGGGGTTGGCCGGCGAACGCGCCACGGCCGGCGCTGGCGTCGGCGGCGGTGTCGGCCAGGCTGAACGCGATCTCCATGTCGCCCTCGACCAGGCGGGTGATGTTCTCGCCGGAGGCTCCGGTCGGTTCGGCGCGGGCCTCGTAGCCGGGCAGGTGCCGGCTGATGATGTCGGCGTACCCGCCGCCGAGCTGGTAGTAGACGCCGGTGGTGTTGCCGGTGGCGAGGAAGATGCGTCCGTCGTGCCACGGGCGCGGCTCCGGGCCGGCCTCGGCGCCACAACCGGCGACCAGCGCGACCGCCAGCACGGCCGCCATCAGACGCCGACCCCGCCCGGCCACGCCGACACCTCGCGCGCGAACCGCCGAGCTTCGTCCACCGACGCCCGCACCCCACCCGCGAACCGCCGAGCTTCGTCCATCGACGCCGGCACTCCGGCCGGTCACGCCGGCACCCCGCCCTGTTCCGCCCAGGTGCGCATGGCCGGTTCGAGGGCCTCGGCCACCCGCTGGACCAGGGTGGCCGTCTCGTAGCCGATCTGGCCCAGGTCGCACCCGGCGGAGGCGAGGACCCCGATCAGGGCGCGGTCGCCGACCGCCATCACCAGCAGCACCCCGCCGTCCATGTCGACGATCTGCTGGCGTACCCGGCCGGCGGACATCAGCCGCGCCGCGCCGACGGTCAGGCTGGCCAGCCCGCTGATCACGGCGGCGAGCTGGTCCGCCTGGTCGGTGGAGAGGTGGGGCGAGGCGGCCAGTCGCAGCCCGTCGCCGGAGACGGCGAGGGCGTGCGACACGTCCGGGACCTGCTCGGCGAAGTTCGCCAGGAGCCAGTCCAGGCCGGCGCTGACGTTGGGCATCATTCGGGTCTCCCGCTGTGTCTGGTCTGCTGGTTGCGTCGCATCGCCTGGGCCACCCCGGCCGACAGGGCGGTGAGTCGGGCCCGGACGACCTCGGGGTCGAGCAGGTCGGTGCCGGCCGGTGGGGGTGGGGTGTCGTGCAGTTCGGACTGCAGGCCGCCGCCACGGGTCCGCCGGGGCAGTCCGCTGGCGGTCGCCGCGCCGGCACCCGACCAGCTCGGCGGTGCC